>DATIAI010000164.1:0-4741 GCA_035458065.1 Algoriphagus sp.
CATATTTTCCTCTGTTCTCCTCAGAAAGAAAAGAGTTGTTAATCCATTCTTTTGCGACTTCTATATTGTCTTTAAATCTTGAAAGAGCCCGTTCAATCTGCCTTTTCGTAAGTCCAAGTCCTTCACCTAAAGATTCGAAATCGTGCTTTTTGAATTTCCGCTTCTTTCCCTGCAAGCTCAAGGCAAGCTCATATTCTCCGTCTGCGGTTTCCTGAATCAAACCGGCCAATCTTTCCTTGTAATAAACCTTCCCCTTTCTCATTTCTCTATTTCGGTTGATTTTACCGGAGCCAGTTCATGTCCAAACATGGCCAGAATCAGATTTACCTTATCCAGGTTAAGATTGGTTTTTCCCTGTTCAACTTTTCTCAGCACTGTCAAAGCGATTCCTGTTCGGTCTGCGAATTCTTCCTGGGTCATTCCGGTCAACTTTCTTCTTTCTTTGACAAACTCCGCAAGTGATTTCATTTCGACAAAATTTGCACTATACGTAAAAACATATATAAATATGAAAAATTACAATTTTATATGCAAATAGATATAATCAAATAAAACCAATAATTTTTATATTCAAATACATATAATTTTACTTGGACACGGCATTTTATATCGAATTAAATATAAACTCATCGAATACCAGACTGGATTTCAGGCAGTTTTTTCGGTTGACCAGTTTGGTAATCCTGGAAATATAAAGCGACAGAACGGCACCGTAAACCTGCTGTTTCTGGGGATTGTTTCCCATACAGATGACCTTGAGCTCTTCGGGATTGTTCAGGTCCAGGGTAAATTCACTTTGGCTGAGCACATAGTAAAGCTAGGGAGAGGCGAGTCTGGCCATGGTGATTTTGGCACTGGCAATCTGACCTTCCAGTTGTTCCGCAGCCCCATGAAGAAATGCGGAAACAAAGGGATTGATCAGAACCTCGATTTCCGGCTCCGTCCGCAAAACAGAAAACAGCCGCGGATAATCCACCTGCATCAGCTCGATCACATGCGGCAGGGTACAGAACTTTCCATTCCTGTATTTCTTCAAAAACCAGATCACGGCCGTGACAAAATTGATCGGGGATTCCACAAAAAAGTCCCCCTGTTTTTTGATCCATTCCCTGTTCAATCCCAGCATGATGGTCCGGGAAGATTCCGAGGCATCGGTAATGTCAGTCATGGTTGACGGCTCAAGCGGATTGCACCGGTTACTGCTCTGCAGATTGTCAAAATTGATCGTATAAAATCTGGGAAAAACCGGATAGGAAGTTCGGGACCGGATCAGTGTATTGAATACAATCTTGGAAAGGTCATCGTACTTAAAGTCATAGACAAACATGGAAAAACCCTTTCGGATATGCTGGGTGATGATATGCCTGATCACAAAATAGGACTTACCTGCTCCGGGAGTCCCTACCACCAGGGTAGCACGGAAAGGATTAACGATATTCAGCCAACCTGAAAGGACCTTCTTCTGCACCTGAAAGCGGGTAGGAAGATTGACTGAATACTCATTTTCCAAAAGCCGCTGTTCCTGGGGGAAGGTCTCATTGAGGTGGTTGAACACATCAGAACCCATTCCCGAAAGTATGACCTGAGAGAGTTTGACACCTTCGGTCAAGATCCCGATCCAGGAAGCCCAAAGGATCAGCAGGTAAAACTCAGCTCCCTGACCAATCAACCTTGGCAGTTCCTGACTGAGTCCATACAAGGCCAGAAAAACCACAAACCAAATCAGCAACCTTTTCCAGCGATAATCCGGTTTTTTCTTGCCCTTAGCTCCGAGCAAAGAGATCAACAACAGAACCAGAATCAGGAACCGCTGTCTGAAATCCCCTTCAAAAAGTCCGGTTTTAGCCAATTGGATCAATAGAAAGTCGATCCAGGAATGCGTCAGCCCCCAGTTTTTAAACCAGCCGTATGCTACCAAATAGGTATGGATCCCCAGAAAAGCAAGAGAGCCCATTCGGGTAAAGTCAAGGATTTTCTTTAAACCCTCCTGATTTTCTCCTGTGTTCATGAGTCGGCAGAGTTTGAATTGGTCTTCTTCTTTTTCTTTTTGGATTTTGGCACCGGCCCCTGGAATGCACTGTCTGAAAGCCTTCCCAAATCAAGCAGATCCTCTGATGTGCCAAAGGGAGCCAAGCCTAATTCCACGCTCTCCTCATCCTTCTTTTGAGATGGATTTTGATTTGTAATCCAATTTCTGCCAAGTCCGGATTGATCCTTTGAAATGCTGAATGAATCTCCCAACCCAAACTTTTTGGCAACTCCTGTCGCGCCAAATTCCTTTCCCAAATCTGATCCTTTGATACTGACCTGAAGTCTGTGATCGACATAGACTAAGCCATAGATGGCACCCTTTTCAGTCCAGTTTATGGACACGTCAATCCCCTGTTTTTTCAGCTTTCCTTCAAAATCTTTTAGCGTTGAAGACCTATCAATTTCCTGTATTATCTTATCCCGAAGGACCGGGATATGGGTTTTCTTTTTGGCCAGGTCCCTGGAATATCTAAGCTCCAGCTTCTTTACAGTCGGCTTCAGGTAAAAACTGCTGGCTTTGATCGGAACACCTTTCCTCCTTCCCCGTGCATCCAAAACCTGATAGATTAAGCCTCCCTGCTTGAACCTTTGCGAATCCCGTTCTCCCCGATCCGCCTCCATGCCATAGCATTTCAAAATGGCATTGTATTCTCCGAAGGATGTGAAGGTGTAGTTTTGCCAGACCTGGTTCAGCACAGACTGAATCCCGGCTTTTGTGGGTGATTCACCATAGCTGAGTTTCCCCAGGCTTTTGATATCCGGTCCGACAAACTGTTGCTTTTCAGCCGGCACCAATCCATACAATACCTCCAATTCTTTCCGGGCGATTTCGGACTGGTTTCTACCCAGGTTATGGGTCTCTATCCTCTTGCCCTGAGGATCTATATTCACCGTCACCAAGTGTACATGGGGATGGCCAGCATCATGGTGTTGATAGATCAGACAGGGCTGATTCCCAAACCCAATCTGCTTCAGGTATTCCTTGCTGATTTCCTCCAAACGTTCCTGATCCAGCCTCTCCCCCGGGGCGAAGTTCAGGGAGATATGGACCGCATTGGTTTTAGTCCTCCTATTACCACTGAGCAAAGCCTCAAAACGTTTGGAAAGTTGGCCTAGGGTGAGCTTCTCAGCCCCATTGAAGAATCCTTGGTGCGCAATCAATTTAGCATGCCCCATGTGCCTTTTTTGCTCGTTGTAGCGAAGCACTCCCTGAATGGATTTTCCTGTACTTATTCTGACAACCATTTGAGCTGAAGTTTACCCAGGACCTCTTCAATCTTTTGATATTCCGAATTCAGTTCCTCCTGGTATTCCTTCAGTTTTTTACCCAACAGAAATTTTTGGATAGAGGATGAATTTCCATGAAATGCCTTGACCAACTGATTCAGGTTGGTGCCAATCTTTTTCAACTGGGACTGGATATCCGAAAGCAGCTCCATGGCAGCGGACAATTCTCCGGACCGGACCTGAAGTTGGATAGGCTGATTTTGAAGAATTCTCCGGATAAGTTCACTCAGGGTCAGGCTTGGATCCCGCTGAAGAATCTCCATCAATTCCTGGTATCGTTTCTCCGAAATCCTTCCTTCCACTCTTCGTGGAAAGCCTTTGGTTGGATATGTTTTCATGGTTTATGGTCAATAAAAGATTGGAAGTTTACTTCTCTGAAATGCGACTCCGGAGCAGGCCCAAGGGGTATTGGCGTAGACAATCCTACATCTTGCTTACTGCACCGCGGCGCAGTACTTCCCCTTGCAGGGGCTCAGTATTAACGATTGAAATCATCAGCTCCGAAAATTGAAACCGGTTTATAAAAGAAGCCTTAAAAAAGTGGGCGCAGGACTTTGAAACCGTTCAGTTTTCCAGATTCCAAAGCCATCGGGAAGCAGCCGATTTCCAATCCCTTATCGGGCTTCCGGTTTCAGACCTCCACCCCAGCGCCTGATAATAGAAATAGAAAACTTCCCCCTCTTCTCTGGGAAAATCCTGGGCTGAAAAGAATCCATAGACTTCATCTAGGGAGGGCCCGGAAAGAGCCGGCCTGTTTAATTCGATCGCGTCGTAAATCATGGTCTTGTTGGTTTAGTGTATCGGTGAACTACCAAAAAACAAATACCACTTCCACACAAGAACTTAGGTAGTTGGGATATTTTCCCCAATCCAACACCCATCAAAAAAACACCCCTGTCGGTAATGACCTCTGAAAAAAAACCGGGTTGAATTCCCAGATTTCAGACCCAAAATTTCAAACCTATGGAAATCGAACTCGTGACCCTCGCCGATCTGGAAAATCTGAAAAAAGAAATTCTAGAAGAAATCAGAATCCTGCTCTCCGGAAAGTCAAAGGATCAGGCTGATAAAAAATGGTTGAAGTCCCGTGAAGTCCAGAAGCTTTTGGGGATATCTCCCGGAACCCTTCAAACCCTGAGAAACCGGGCTATGATTCCCTACACCCGATTGGGCGGAGTAATTTATTACAATCAGGAAGAAGTGAAAAAAGTCCTGGAAAAACCGGAGGCAAAGCCAAATATATTGTTTAGAAAGTCTAGGTAAATTCAAATTAGTAGACATTAAAAAAGGCGCAGTTAAACCCACGCCTTTAAAACAATTCAAAATTTTCAAACATGAATTGATTTAGAAATCAAATAAATCACTCATGAAGCTTTTCTTCTTTTTGTATCGGTACTCATCCTCCTTGGAATAATATTGTTTT
>DATIAI010000165.1:0-6168 GCA_035458065.1 Algoriphagus sp.
TTTATTCTATCAAGTAAAGGTTTAAATGATAGTTCGTTAGATAATATCACTTTGAAAAACGATTGGATTAATCCCAAGTAATAGTAGACTTACCCGAAGGGATTATTTCCCGTTTTTCTTGACCCAAAAGGGGTCCAGGTCATTTTCGACAAATTTCTCCCCAGAGCCATATTTAGCGATTGTATCCAACTGCTCTGCAGAGGCTGTTTCCTGGATTACCGGAAATAGTAACCGCTCCTCAAAGCGAATATGCTGCTCGAGTTCTTCTTCGATTTGTCCCAAAGTTTTTCCCGGGTCTTCCCAGGAGGCGAATAGCTTTCGCAGTCTTTTATGTTCACTTATCGCTTGTTTGATCAGTGGATCTTCTTCTGAAAGAACAGGAAATATGACTTTTTCTTCTTCTTCAAAATGAGCGTTTAGATAGTTTTCCCAAAACCATTCGCAATAGACCTTCATCCTGGGTGGTTCGATTCCGAATTTGAAACCCTGTCTGATTTTCCAGCAAAGCAACAATCCCTGATGGTGGTCGTGACTGAGATGTTGTAATGCAGGGTGGCGTTTAAGAGGAGTAGGTTTGGTCATAGGTTGAGAAGTTGGTAAAAAATGAGATTAAAGAATGGGGTGCACAGTGGTATTGCGGTAATAATCAATCTTTAAATTAAACATTTCTGCCATCCGCTGCCCTTGCCACTTTGCCCGCTCAGCTATTTCACCGGTAAAATTCTCATCCACTGTCTGGAAAAACAGTTCAATCCATTGCTCAAATTGAGCTTTGTCCACCGGAAGATGGGCGTGAGGGCTAAAAGGACTTCCATAATAGGTGTGTTCATCCAGGAGGACGGTCTGCCAGAAGCGGTACATTTTCTCCAAATGTTCCGGCCATCGCTCCTTAATGACCGAGTTGAAAATGTCTTTCAGTTTTTCGTTTTTTCGAACTTTTCCGTAAAAACTGTCGACCAAAATTTTGATGTCGCTCAGGGTGGTAATGTCAGGTTTGTTCATCAGAAGAAGGATTGGTAATTGTCTTGATTCCAATACATGATAAAATAAAAGAGAGCAAATCCGATAAATGAGATTGTGATTGCCCATACCCAAGCGGGGATTCCTTTCGGAGTTTCCGAGCCACGGATCAGGAAGAAATCATTGCGCTCGCTTCCATAGGAATTTATCGTGACTGAGACCTGATCTGTGACTACTTCACCCTCCTGAAGCCCAACTACCGAAATAGAAGGGCCGTTTCGGACTTCAAAAGGCACTGTTTTCATTCCCTCCTTTCCGGTAGTGGATTGAGCCACGATTCGGAGTTGATGCTTGCCGTCTGGTATTTTGGTGGTATCCAGCACAAACTTTACGGGAGGACTGAATTCAGCAAAGGGTACCGGATCTTCGTCCAGGAAAACCCGGATTTTCCGATTGTCTATCATAGTTCAGAATCTTGGTTTAATATCAGTTTTTTGATGTGACCGGGATTTTGTTCCCCGGGTTTGAGCATGTATTTCAGGCTATAAATAAGTGTGAGCAACACGATAATTACTGCACCTGCAATGATATAGTAATCACTTGTTGCCTGTGGCCCCGTGCCATGACTGATGTCCTGTAGCAGTTTTGGTTGGTTTCTTTGGCACACATCGCAGGCTAATGCTGGCAGTACTGGGATGAAGGATAACAGGAATAAAATCAAAGATTTATTCATGGTTTCCAGTAGTTATTTGCCATGGCTATGGTCTGAAACTCCAGGGCGATGACTTGTGCAGATGCGATGAGCTGTGTGGTGTCCTCAGCATAATTTGCCCTCATTTCTTTTCTCTTTTCCGGATCTGTTTGGATAGCCGAGATCGATTTCCTGGCCAGTCTAATTGCCAATTCACGACCTTCCTGAGGAGTAGCGGTGATGAGGGATTGAAGATATATCTCTGAATTTTGCATGGGTTTAAGGTTTTTGATTTTGGATGAATATTCGGATTTCATTTACCTGCTCCGGGGAAATTGCCGGAGCACCATTTCCCCAACTGCTGCGCTCGTGATTGGCGATGGCCGCGATTTCTTCGTCAGTAAGCAAGTCAGCAAATCCAGGCATCGCTCCGTACTCAGGCCGTGCATCATAACCGGATAGAATTATCTGAATAAGAATATTGGGGTCAGGGTCGTTGACAATTTTGCTTCCCGCTAATGGGGGGAATGCACCGGGAATCCCATCTCCTGTTGGCTGATGACAGGCTGAGCAGGTTTCAGAATAAAGCTGTAAACCATCCAGTCCCAGTGATTCATCCCCAGAAGTGGGCACGTTTTTTTTTCTTGTGGATGGAATAAAGTCGGGTCCGAGTTCCTGTCCTAAATCCGCCTGAATCAGGGATTGAAGATAAGCCACCAGTGCCAAAGCCTCGGGTTTGGCGACCAGTTTATGCTCAGGATTTTTGAGGAGTTCAACTGAAACGGGTACCAACACATCCTTTTGTGTCACCATGGCCGGGGACTTTTCTTCGAAAAGCCAGGGATAGCCAGGCATTACTGATTCATTGACCACAATCCGGGGATTATAAAGGTGGAGGAGATGCCACTCAATTCCTGGTTGTCTTTTGCCAACTTCGGTAAGATCAGGTCCGGTCCTTTCACTACCCAAAAGGGAAGGAGATTGTCTCCATAAATCCATTCTCTGTTTGCTGAAATAAAAGTCTGAGGCCAATGAAGGCCTTTCTCCCCAAACTTGATCCATTTCAATGTTTCGAACCTGTTGGGTGTGACAGGACATGCAATTTTCAGAGACATATACCTGAAGTCCCTTTAACTCCTCAGAGCTCAATTCCTTCATTCCAGGCAAAGGCTTTACCTCCTGCATTTGAAGGGCAGGAATAATTGCGATGATTGTACTTAGCACGACAAATCCCAAAAAGGCTGTCCCAACCAGGAGTTTATGGTTTTTATGAAAATCAAACATGTTCAGTTCTTTTAGGCGTTTGCTGAATTGGTTGAGGTGAAGCTGGGGTAGGAGAGAGCCTTTCTTTTTTTGCCATCTCATAAAAATTATAGGCAAAAACCAAATGGGAAAATAGCATCAAAGAGCCTCCGACTGCCCTCCAAACCCAAAAGGGTTGCATCAAAATGACCGAATTTATGAATGGTTCACCCTCTATCCAGCTGATACCACGAAGTGTCCCTCCGGCCATCAGTGAAACCATGTAAGCAAATAGCCCTACAAAGGCCAACCAAAAGTGGATGCCCACACCCAGGGCTGGAGGTTCATTACCCGTGATTTTTGGAAAAATCGCATAAATGCATGCCCAAAGGATAAAGGTAATAATCCCATACATGGTCATGTGGGAGTGGGCCACATTGAAGTCCGTAAAATGCCATAGGAAATTGGTCAGTCGAAAAGCCTGTAAGCTACCCTGAGCGGACCCTACAAAGTAGAAGACCACCCCAACAAGGAAAAAGGGTAGCACATAACTTTTGGATATGGCGCTCCAGCTTCCTTTCATCGTCATAAGGAAATTTGTAGTTCCGGCTATCACCGGGATTAACATTCCCGCGCTAAACACGATAGCCACAGTCTGAAGCCACCAAGGCAAAGGACTGAAGACGAAGTGATGGGTGCCAATCAGTGTATAAAAAAGCATTTGGGTCCAAAAGGCCAGAACTCCCAGGGAATAAGAATATATCGGTTTGTTTAGTGAGGTAGGAAGGTAATAATACACCAGTCCCAGAGTGAAGGTCATAAACCACATTCCCACTCCCTGATGCATATAATATCCCTGGATCACAGTCTCGCCAAGACCATCCTGGTAGACCGGTAAATACCCAATCACTACTAGTGTGATGGTCCAAATTAAGCCGCCCAAGAGGTACCAATTGGAGATATAAATTTCAGAAATCTTACGGTCTGCTACAGTTTTATAGAAATTGTAAAATGTCAAAATCAACCCCACAGCAAAGAGTAAAGCCACCGGCCAGATGTACTCCCGATATTCACCGCCGCCATTGTTCACTCCGCTCATAAGCAGTAAATTGCCTACCAACACAGCTGAGTTCATTAGAAACCAGGCGGTTTTTGCCAGATTATAGCTGAATATTCTTGTGTTGGAAGTACGGGAAATGACAAAATAACCCAGACCAACCATCGCCATAGAAGCCCAACCCCAGAAAACCGTATTGGTGTGTACCGGTCGGAGTCGGCCAAAGGAAAGCCAGGAGATTTGATCCATCTCTGGCCAGATAAACTTCATTCCGACATACTGCCCGACCAGTGTTCCGAAAACCAACCAAAATACCGAGGCTCCCATATACCAAATCATCAGGTTCCTGAGATGATCAGGTATTTCTAAATGGAGCGTTTCCCGTTTTTTTTCGTTGACAATCGGGTTTTCCGGGTCGTGGGTGACTTTGGCAATCAACCCGCGACTGTCATTGCTAGGAAATTGACCGGAAAGTTCTGAGCCTGACAGGTGATAGTTTTTGGCAGCTTTTCGCTTTTCCAATATCCAGTCCAGGTCTTCTTCTTCCCAGTTAACCAATTCGGATTTCAGTGATTCCTTTTTTCGGGATTCAGACTTTTTCTGAAGGTGTTGTAAAAGTGCGGAAAGCCGTGACCCGATGATGATTATTGCCACCAAGGAAACCAAGGCAATAAGTATCCCTGTGCCGATAATTCCGGGACTAGACCACCATTGGCCAATGTCTGGATTCGGGACGGTTTGGGCTTGTAATTCGGTCAACAAAAGGCAAAAGAATGAAATGAATAAAGTAGTGCGTTTCATAGGGGAAGAAGTACTTTTTGGATTATGATCACCTTCTGTTTGAGGAAATTTATTTTCGACATTTTTATCGGAAATAGATTCAAAAAAAAGGGCTACCTGACCAGAATGGTTTGGCCGGACTTAATCCCGTTTGCCAATTCCATCAACGTGGTGGTTTCCAGTGATTTTTTTAATTCAGCTCTGATTTTTACAAATTTGGTATGCATAGGACAGGGACTTTGGGCATTGCATTCACTTAAACCCAATCCACAACCAGAGAAGATATTGTCACCGTCAATTGCCGCTACGATTTGTATCAATGTGGTGTATTCCATTTGTTCCGGACGGATAAAGAAGCCACCATAAGGGCCTTTAAGTGATTCGATCAATCCATTCTTTGCCAGGTCTCCGAGTATTTTTGCTGTGAAGGCTTCCGGCGATCCTACTTTTTCCACGATATCACCCATTTTCACCCGTTCTCCTTTTAGGGACTGAGAAGCCACATAAATCATGGCTTTGATACCGTACTCGCAGGCTTTGGAAAACATAACTGGGAAATCTTGAGTCCAAACATAGGATAAAAATCATTTCCGACCAATTTATCGGAAATAAAAAAATGCTGCTGACTTTTAAGTCCGAAGTTCGGGTGGATGGATTTTATACTTCCTTTGATCAAACCTGCCTTCTTAAGGGACTGGAAAATTTCCCTTGTCAAATTTTTTTCAATAGGGTTGTCAAATTGTTTTTTAAGTTAATTGATTCTGATGCTGGGTATTTTTATGCATTTCAGTTTTAAATTCTAATCCATTGATAATCTGATTATATGCCACGAAGTTTTGTCGCCACAAAACCGACAAAGCCTTTTTGATAAAACCTTACCCAATTTGATTTCGTTGGTTCCTGAGTTCCTGACCAAATTATTGGAACCAAATTTCAAATTGAAATTGCTATCAGGCTGCCCTTCAGGAATTGAAAAGGCGCCATTGACCTATCCGAAAATCAATAATTTGTGAATCTATGAAATCGAGCCTGCATAAGGCCTACAGCTCACGCAGAGGTATGCCCCATTACCTATCGGGATGCCATGTGAGATTCCATAAGGACTTTAAAAAATAAATTGTAATCATATGAAATGTCCCAATTGTAATGTTGCCCTGGTAATGACCGAAAGAAGCGGAGTTGAAATCGACTATTGTCCTGAATGTCGGGGTGTTTGGCTTGACCGCGGTGAGCTTGACAAGATAATTGAACGTTCCGCCCAACCCATTGCGCCTGCTCAAACTTCAGTTTATCCCGAAAAACAATATTATTCCAAGGAGGATGAGTACCGATACAAAAAGAAGAAAAGCTTCATGAGTGATTTATTTGATTTCTAAATCAATTCATGTTTGAAAATTTTGAATTGTTTTAAAGGCGTGGGTTTAACTGCGCCTTTTTT
>DATIAI010000166.1:0-4242 GCA_035458065.1 Algoriphagus sp.
CTTTCGACTATGCTGGACCATTTACTGAGACAGTTTTGATGGGTAACCTGGCAATCAGAAGCTTCATGCTGAAGCGTCAAAATGCACAGGGCAGAGATGAATTCTTCGGCCGTCGCAAGTTGCTGTGGGATGGTGAAAACATGAGAATCACTAACCTGGAAGAAGCAAACCAGTTTGTAGGAAGAACCTATAGAAAGGGATTCGAAGTTTAGTTTAGTTTGCTATGATCGGTTTTCAGTGATCAGTCGCACTTTACAGTTTTGCAGAGTCTGAAGGCAATCGAAAATTGACAGATATTAAACCGTGGGTGGAAACGCTCACGGTTTTTTCTTTTCATCCTTATCTAGGAAAAGGAGGCTTGAAGTACAAATCCCCGAGCTGTGGACTATCGTCTGTCGTCCGTCGACGATTTCCTACTTCAATTTCTCAAATTCAATAGTTGGCGGAATTCCCTTTGCAACTCGCTGATGCATACTTTGCAGCCCGGTGGGATCATTGAAAAAGCCTCCGTTTTTCAGGAAAAAATTTCCTGATTCACTTCCTCCGGCAAAGTCCTTTCGATAGCCTCTTTTGGCAATATCATCCCCGGTAAATTTTGCCTCCGTCAACTCTTTCCAATTTCCCTCTGAATCCGCCACCCATTGATTGTCATAGAAGACCCGTCTTTCGATATAGCCTGATTCCGGGATGAAATTCTCCAAAAACGAATGTGGCCTTTTGTACCAAGTGTCGGTTTTTGGCCTCAAAAAACTCGCAATCAGCATCCACTCTCCCAGTTCCGGAGCAAAGAAATACGCCGTGTAAACCGTATTTCCTTTACCGTCTGGTTCTACCGAATTGAGGAACTTATAGGTGTTGCCGGCCACCCAATTGTATTTCAAATAGCTCTGGCCTCCGGAACCTTCGTTTCCAAATTCTCCGGTGTACACATCGTCACTTTTTTTCAGCAGTTTGATCTTTTGATCTTCGGGAATTTCCCCTGGATTGTCTGTGGAAAAAGGACTCCAGACCGAGAAAAGAACCCTTCGCTCCGAATCAGAATTGACCTGAATCCCAAAATATCCCTCTCCAAAACCATTGGCCATAAAGTAAGAGCCAATCGGATCTTCCCCCTCCGGGACAGTAATTTCATTATAAAACCACTTAAATTTTCCTTCATCAGGAAGTGTGTAGGTCAAATGGACTGAGGGTCCCCGTCTGCCCCAATAAAAACGGTTGTCGATATTGTCTTTTACAAAGTCAAGAGCCAATTCTCCATCATGACTGATCAGCAAACTCTTAATTTTCGCAAAGTCGGACCCGGTTTTTTCCAAACCTTGAAGTTTGATTTCATTATAGCCAGAGACTAAATTCATTTTCCCAACCGAGATAATTCCAGAATCCTCTGGCTGAAGTTCAACTTCATAGGTTTGGCCATTTAGACCAATAGAAATCTGTGACTGGCTTTCTTGGGGAAAAACAACCAACTCCAGAAGAATTTCTACTTCTTGGGTAGACTTGAAGTAAACACTGAACTCACTATCAGAATTTTTCCAGGTCCTGATTCCATCACCTTTGATTACCTCGGGATTTTGCCCTTTTGTTTGATAAGCATTACCACCACAAGGAATTTCAATAGAATCGGAAAATTGATCAACAGAACTTTCTCCACCCGAAAATAAAACACTGCAAATGGTGGAAAGAAAAAGGGCAAATGAGAAAAAAGAACAAAATATTGGATTCATGAATATTGTGATGAACCCTAAAGATAGTAAGCTCCTCAAAAATACCCGCAACTCCATCCAGATGAATCCATCCGGTGCACTTTCCAAATTATGTTAAACTAATATTCTCCAAAACCTGGATCCATTTTTTACCCGATCAATTTTTCTCGCACTTCAATTTCAGATTTTGATCATTTTCAGTCCAGGTTCTCTAAATTTCTGAAGACTTTAACCCCAACTAATGAAAGCACTTGTCATTGAATCTTTTCAACAAAAACCTTCCATTCAAAAAGTCTTAGATCCAAGTCCAACCGAAAACGCAGTCGTCATCGAAGTGAAAGCAACCGGACTTTGCAGAAGTGACTGGCATGGTTGGATGGGACATGATTCAGACATTCGGCTTCCGCACGTGCCGGGACATGAATTTGCAGGCGTGATCCGGGAAGTGGGAAAAAGTGTTAAAAAGTGGAAAGTTGGGGACCGGGTGACCGTTCCGTTTGTCTGTGCCTGTGGAGCCTGCCCAACTTGCCATTCCGGAAATCAGCAGGTATGTGAAGACCAATTCCAGCCGGGATTTACCCATTGGGGCTCCTTTGCAGAATATGTATCAATCGACAGAGCGGAGACCAATCTGGTTCGACTTACTGAGGAAATGAACTTTGAAACTGCCGCCAGTTTAGGATGCAGGTTTGCAACATCTTTTAGAGCAATCGCAGCCCAGGGAAAAGTCAGTGGAGGACAATGGGTTGCCGTGCATGGTTGCGGAGGTGTGGGACTTTCGGCAATTATGATTGCTGCGGCTTTTGGTGCTGCTGTCATAGCAGTGGATATTTCAGATGAAAAACTGGCTTTGGCAAAGGCCGCCGGAGCTCAAATTGGAATCAATGCAAAACAAACTCCCGATGTGGTGGCTGAAATCATGGAAATAACCAAAGGAGGAGCCCATGTTTCGCTGGATGCTTTGGGGAGTAAAATCACTTGTTACAATTCTGTCGCCTGCCTGAGAAAAAGAGGAAAACACGTCCAAGTCGGGCTGATGGCCGGCAAGGAATCCAACCCCGAAATTCCCATGCACTTGGTCATCGCCAGAGAACTCGAAATTCTCGGAAGCCATGGAATGCAGGCACATGCCTATCCTGAAATGATGAGGATGATTCAGGAAGGAAAACTTGCTCCTCAGAAACTTATCGGCAGACGGATTTCTTTGGCTGAGGCGGTGGACGAATTGCCTGCTATGAACGACTTTCGGGAAAATGGAATGTTGATGATTGATAGGTTTTGAGTTAAGAGGTGCAGGAAAGTGGATTTCTGACGAATCTGGAGCCCTTTACATTTCAGGAGTTTTTATTTTTGTACAAAAGCTTAAACCATTGACTTTTAACTTCATCTAATCGGCTTTAACCCCTTCCAGCCATGCTCAAAAAAATCACAATCGGACTTCTAGTCCTACTCGTCCTCATCCAGTTTATCCCCTACGAAAAAAACTTGTCCGGCGCTTCGGAATTTGATGTCTCGAAAAGCTACAATGTCCCGGACAATGTTTCCATGATTTTGAAAGGCGCTTGCAATGATTGCCACACCAATACTACGATCTACCCATGGTACAGCAAAATCGAACCCGTTGGCTTATTTTTAAACCGCCACATCACGGAGGGCAAAGAGCATTTGAATTTCTCCGAATTCACCAACCGTCCCCTAGCTTACCAGAATCACAAGTTCGAGGAGACGATTGAAATGGTTGAGGAAAAAGAAATGCCGCTCGAGTCTTATACTTTTTTAGGACTCCACCCCGAGGCAAATCTTTCTGACCAGGATCGACAAGTTCTGATCGATTGGGCAAAAGCACAAATGGCACTGCTCGCGGCAACCTATCCTCCCGACAGTTTGGTGATGAGAAGGCGAACACCTCCGGCACAATAAGACTTGAACCCCGATATGATATCGGGGTTATTTTTTGGATCACTTTCCGGCTTTCCACTTTCTCACCTAACAACTTTCCCACCTTCCAAACTTTCAACTTTCGAACCCTTTCCCTATTTTCCGAAATGAAAAAATTCTCCGATTCTGAGGTTCGTTGGGGCATATTAGGCGTTGGAAACGTATGCGAAGTCAAGTCCGCTCCTGCCATGAATCACGTCCCGCACAGCAAATTGGTGGCCGTGATGCGCCGGGATGAATCCAAAGTTCAAGACTACGCTGACCGCCACGGAGTTGCCAAATGGTACACTTCTGCCCATGACCTGATCCATGATCCTGAGGTCAACGCGATCTATATCGCCACTCCTCCCAATGCCCATCTGGAACTGACACAAATGGCAGCCGCTGCAGGTAAACCTGTCTATGTCGAAAAACCCATGGCCCGCACCCATGCCGAATGCCTGGAAATGATCGACATCTGCGAGAAAGCTGAAGTCGCGCTTTATGTTGCCTATTACCGGAGAGCTTTGCCCCATTTTGTCAAAATCAAAGAACTTCTCGATAAAGGTGAAATCGGCGAAATCCGAACTGTACACATCAACATGAAGCAGGTGGTGGAACC
>DATIAI010000167.1:0-3248 GCA_035458065.1 Algoriphagus sp.
CTTTCCCTGTCTCATGTAAGCAGAGGCGACCCGATAGATCTGATCGTTGTCCTTATGAAATTTGTCATAGCTGAGCTCATCCTTGATAAAGAGAAAGATCAAGAGGCAGCAGGTAAATCCCAGTGCTAACCCAAAGACATTGATCAGGCTGTACATCCTTTCCCGATTAAATACCCGAAAGGAAACTTTTAGATAATTGCGATACATACCATAGTTGTTTACAGATTGATATCCTTCCATTTTTCTGACAATTCCCGGTCGAAAAAGCAGCAGAACATCCACCGCAAACTTTCTATCGGCTTTTTTCTTCCCCAGCTCATCCACTCTTTCCCCATACAATTCCAACAGATCGCCCTCAATGGAATCTCTCAAATCCCGGTGGCAAAACCATCGGAAGAAACTGAGAGGGAGTTTAGGAGGATGAGTTCGCGGCATTTTTGAGTTGGTTATTTTTCTTTAAAGGCAAGTAAGCAGTTAGTAGTGAGTGGTCAGTGATCAGTCGCAGTGGTCAGTTGTTAGTGGTTAGTGTTCTGTTGTCAGTATTTATTGTAAGTGGTAAGTAGTAAGTGGTCATTTGGCAGTGATCAGTAGTAAAACTTCAAACTGCGACTGGCCACTGAAAAACTTACATTCCTATAAATTTCCCGTCCAGGGCTATTTTCGGAATGGCATTCCACAGTTCCTCACGAATGGTCTTGTTATGCTCCAATGCCCTTTTGCCCAAAGCTGTAATCTGGAAGAATTTTTTGGGCCTTCCCGCCCGTTCCTCAGTGGCACCACCTTCTCTCGATCTGAGATAACCTTTGTCCTCCAAACGTTTGAGAGCGGTTTGCAATGCACCGACACTTACTCCTCGAGAAAGCCGGTTTTCTATTTCCTTTTTGATGGACACGCCATAGGCTTCATCATAGAGGACACCGACAGTCAGCATGACCACTTCTTCAAATTCTCCCAATTGATATTTTTTCATGTGATTGTATTTTTCTTTCAAAGGCCAATGTCCATACATCTCAGGGCTGTCGGGACTTTCCTAAGAGTGTTGCTTTCAACATGCCTAGTTTATCGGCCAGATATTTATTCCTATTTGTAGTAATATCCTTGCCAAATTGAAAATTGGCCTCAGTTAAGTTTGGAAAGCCTTTATGGTATTTGGAGGTGTTCGGATCAGCTAAAAATTGTCCGAATTTGGGATGGTTAATTTGATAGAAAAGGCAAAATGGTTCTTTAAGCAATCAGTTCTCAACTGGCTTATAAATGACCCTTTTACGCAGGTTAAATCCGTGGGTATTTCTGAGAGAAATTAATTTCAGGTATTTAAACAAAACCTTTAGCATTGATAAATTGCTTTGAGATACCATATCGCCAACTGGAATTTGAATCTCATTAGTTTTAAACCCTAACTTATCATTTGTGAAACAACTCGATAGCTACTTTGAAAAACATAAAGACAAAGGAATATTAATCCTACGAATCTTCCTTGGGTCTAGATTATTGTTTGGAGTGGTAGATAATGTGCTAAGCTGGAGGTCAATGATTGAGTTTTCCGAATTCCTTGCATCCTTCCACTTTCCTATTCCGGTCATGTCCGCAGTAATGTCTGTTTATGCCCAATTTATATGTGCCTTCATGATTTTGACAGGGTTTCACGTACGAATAGCTTCCATTTTCATGATCCTGAATTTTTTAATCGCTTTGACATTTGTGCATTTTGCAAATGGTGACAGCATTGAACAAATGACACCTGCCTTTGCCATGTTATTTGGTAGTATGACATTGTTGTTTACCGGTGCGGGAAGAAAATTTTCTATTTCGGAATAGCAGGTAAACTCAGGCAAAGGGTTAAAAACCTCCCTTTATCCAATCTTAGCTCCTAATTCTTAAAAATTTTGAATTAAAAATTTGCGTAGCTAAATAGCTACATTTAGATTTGTAGCCAAGTGACTTCATATTGATCACGCAGGTCCAATAGACCTTTGAAAAATTAATCCTAAACTGATGAATTTAAGACGAGACGTATTTCAGGCAATTGCCGACCCGACAAGAAGGGCCATTCTTCTTTTGCTCGCCACGCAATCCATGACCGCTGGAGTCATCGCTTCCAACTTTGATACCGCAAGGCCGACTGTTTCCAAACATCTGCAAATTCTCACAGAGTGTGAGCTCCTGAAACATGAACAGCAAGGACGTGAAATCTACTACCACCTGAATGCTGATAAAATGAAGGAGATTTCCAACTTCTTGGAACCGTTCCGGAAACTTTGGGACGATAGATTTAACAAGTTGGAACAGGTAATGAAATCATACAATCCAAAAAAATAATACCGTGGAACTGAAAACAAAAATCACCGCCGAAGACGGCAAACAGGAAATTGTAATTACCAGAACTTTTGATTTGCCGGTAAACTTGGTTTTCAAGGCTTATACAGAATCTGAACTTGTGGAGCAGTGGATGGGCAACAAAGTTTTGAAACTGGAAAACAAAGCCCACGGCAGTTATCAGTTTGAAACAACCGACGAGAATGGAAATGTGCTTTTCCGTGCGAATGGGACAATACATAAAGTAATAGAATCCCAAAACATCACCCGGACTTTTGAAATGGAAAACACTCCATTCCCTGTGCAACTTGAATTTTTGGATTTTGAATCGATCAAGGAAGAAACGAGCAAACTGACGATGAAAATCATTTTCAAATCCGTTGAAGACCGAGACAATATGCTCAAACTACCATTTGCCAAGGGAATCAATATGGCACATAACAGACTGGAAAAAGTGGTCGGTAGTTTAAAATAATTATCCAGCGGGAAGGCCTGAGGCAGAATACAGAAGTTGCTGTGGTACTGTTATGGGAGGAAGCCAATCATCTTTTTGTTCACCACCGACATCAAATCGAATTCACTTATAAATGACATCACATGAAAAAGAGAGACAAAATCATTTATTGGGTAGCAACCCTTTGGCTTAGTTTAGGAATGGTTTCTACAGGAATTGTTCAGATCATTCATATGGACGAAGAAGTTCAAAAAATGTCCACTTTGGGTTACCCGGTGTACTTTTTGACAATTATTGGAATTTGGAAAATCATAGGTGTAATCGCAGTTCTTGTCCCAAAATTTCCCTTGGTAAAAGAATGGGCTTATGCCGGATTTTTCTTTCTGATGTCCGGGGCAATTTTCACACATCTTGCTGTAGGAGATGAAGCCGTGGAGTATTTTGGTCCTACCCTATTGATTGTTTTAACTATGGTATC
>DATIAI010000168.1:0-5157 GCA_035458065.1 Algoriphagus sp.
AGCAATCTTCAAACATTTCAGCAGAATCTTACCAGAAAGACCCCGACAACCAATGGTACTCGAGAGGTCCGAGATTCCGTCTGTCAGCAGAACAGGTCCGGGATCAGGCTTTGGCCGTAAGTGGACTGCTCAGCCGCAAAATGTTCGGCCCCGGGGTCAAACCACACCAGCCAGAAGGAATTTGGCAGACCGTGTACAATGGAGAATCCTGGACTGAAAGCGAAGGCGAAGACAAATATCGCCGTGGAATCTACACCTTTCTGAAGCGCACCAGTCCCTACCCTTCCTTTATTACATTTGATGCAGCAAGTCGGGAAGTTTGCCTCAGCAAGCGATTGGTCACCAATACGCCTCTTCAGGCTTTGGTCACACTCAATGATCCGGTATATCTTGATGCAGCAAAAAATCTGGGGAAAAACTCCTGGGAAAAGAGCTCCGGAAATGCCGAAATAGCTATCGTCCAAATCTACGAACAATTGGTTTTGAGCAAGATTTCGGATGGAAAAAAGAAAACTCTAATGGAATTATTTGCTTCCGCAAAAGTTGAATTCAGCACAGACCCAAAGGCCTTGGAAGAATTCTTTCCGGGGGCAATTCCTGAGGTAGCGGCTATGGCGGTAGTAGCAAATGCAATGATGAATCTGGATGAATTCCTAACCAAACCCTGAAATGAACAACCTGGAAAAACTCTTTGCGGAACTTGCAGTCAAAAGGCTGCAAAATCAAACCCGTCGGCATTTTCTGATGGATTGCGTAAGCAAAGTCGGGGGATTGGCTATGGCGCCTTTGCTCTTTGGATGTGAACCCAGTCAACTTGCCAAAACTTCCTCCGGACTGAATCTCAGCGAAAGGGACTTGAATCCTTTGGCTCCTTTGGCTCCGCCTTTTTTGGGAAAGGCAAAATCCATCATTTACCTCCACATGGCTGGAGCACCTTCTCAATTGGAGCTTTTTGATTTCAAGCCTGAGTTGGCGAAATATCATGACCAAGACTGTCCCGAGAGCCTACTGGAAGGAAGGAAATTTGCCTTCATCCGTGGAGTTCCCAAAATGCTTGGTCCACAGGCCAAATTCGAACAACATGGACAATCCGGCGCTTGGGTCTCAGATTACCTTCCACATTTTTCTAAAGTGGTGGACGAAGTAGCCTTTTTGAAAGCCGTCCATACCGATCAGTTCAATCACGGCCCCGCCCAATTATTCATGCAAACTGGTTCCCCAAGATTAGGAAGACCGAGTTTGGGAAGTTGGGTGACTTATGGACTTGGCACGGAAAATCAAAATCTTCCGGGATTTGTCGTATTGACTTCGGGTGGAAAAACCCCCGATGCAGGAAAAAGCGTTTGGGGTTCGGGATTTTTACCCTCGGTTTACCAGGGAGTCCAATGCCGGTCCAAAGGCGATCCGGTACTTTACCTAGAGGATCCGACTGGTATGTCTCGGGATTTAAAGAAAAACGTCATCTCCGCAATCAATCAAGTCAATCAGGAAGATTTTGAAACTTTCGGAGATCCGGAAATCCTCTCCCGAATCAACCAATACGAAATGGCTTACCGGATGCAGATCGAGGTGCCAGAGGTGATGAACATCAACGATGAACCTGAACATATCCATGAACTCTATGGGACCAAGCCAGGTGAAGAATCTTTTGCCAACAATTGTCTTTTGGCCAGAAAACTGGTCGAAAAAGGCGTTCGGGTAGTACAGCTTTACGACTGGGGTTGGGATACCCACGGGACAGATCATGACGGCTCTATAGACATGGGATTGCGAAACAAATGCCGTGAAATCGACAGACCAATGTCTGCTTTACTTTTGGATTTGAAGCAAAGAGGTCTTTTGGAAGAAACACTTGTGGTCTGGGGAGGAGAGTTTGGGCGGACACCGATGCAGGAAAACCGGGAAGGAAAAGTTCAAAGTTTCATGGGACGCGATCACCATGTGGATGCTTTTACCATGTGGATGGCTGGAGGTGGCATCAAAAAGGGAACAAGCTATGGGATCACCGACGATTTTGGATTTTCTGGGATTGATGAGCGGGTTTCGGTGCATGATCTACACGCCACAATCCTTCAAATCATGGGCTTTAATCACGAGAAATTCACCTATGAATTTCAAGGCCGCCCATTCCGGCTAACTGACGTGCATGGGGAGTTGATTCACTCTATTTTGGCTTAAAGACAACACGAAATCCACCACTTAAACTTCCAAAAAACCAAATCTCTCCAAAACATAGAATGACTTTATTTCCACAGAATATGCTCATTGAGATCAATTCAAGAAAATTGGGGAATTGTAATATTAACCGCATTTTGATTTATGCTTGATTTCCTCGGGCCGCTTTTGGGCCGAATGCATCCCCTACTTGTTCACCTGCCAATTGGTATTCTGGTTTTTGGGATTCTTCTTTGTTTCATTCCCCAAAAAGAAAAAAACAATCTGGTTCCAGCAGCTCGCTTGGCATTTTTGTTTGGAGGAATAGCGGCATTTGGTGCAGGCCTGAGCGGTTTTCTCCAATTCCAGTTTGAAGGTTTTGCATGGGAAGAAGTCCGCTTTCACTTGATTGCAGGAATATTAACAGCTATTGGAAGCTTGGCTGTATATTTTCAACTCCGAAAAACCGATTTCCTAACTCAAAAAACCAAAATCTCAGCCTTGGTTTTGGGTCTGGCTTTAACACTGACAGGGCATCTCGGAGGTAACTTGACCCATGGCGAAAACTATTTCGCAGAAGTCCTTCCTCCGGAAATTCAATCCCTCTTGGGTTTTGAAATTCAACCTGAAAAAGGCCCTGAGCTTGCAGAAGAAAACTGGGAAAACGCAGCTCTTTATTCCGAGGTAATCCAACCCATACTTAATCAAAACTGCAAGAGTTGCCATAATCCGAGAAACAAAAAGGGTGAACTGGATCTATCCGATATGCAAAGTTTGTTGGCAGGAGGCGAAGATGGAATAGTATTGACCGCCGGGGATGCCGAACACAGCGAACTTTTCTCCAGGTTGATTTTGCCAAAAGAGGATGACGATCACATGCCTCCGGCAGAAAAACGCCAACCTTCCAAAGAAGAAATCGAGCTGATCAAAATCTGGATCAAAAATGGAGGAAAAGAAAAAGGGACATTGGGCGATGACGAGATTCCCCGGAGATTGATCGAACGGTTTATCATTAAAAATCAGATTCCATTTTATCCTGTCACCCAAATTCCTCCGATAACACCAGACTCTTTAGCGGCTTTGAAAGCTGAGGGGTTTTTCGCAGAATCAGTGGAATCCACTTCTGGCTTGCTGAAAGTGGCCTGCACCAATTTCCCTGAATTTCAGGATTCCGATTGGGCTAAGCTTTCTCCGGTTAAAAACAGACTTGCTTACTTGGATTTAGGCGGAACCAAACTGAGTGATGCGCTTTTGGACAGTATCGGGCATTTGCCAAATCTGACTGTATTGAAACTCAGCAACACTTCTATTTCAGGGAATTCTCTGGTAAAACTATCCCAATTACCAAACCTGAAGCTTCTCTACCTCAACAAGACGGAAGTAAGTCTGGAACAGATTCAAACATTGTCATCGAGCAAATCACTGGAAAAAGTCTTTGTTTACGAAACTCCGGCTTCGGCTGAATCCCCTGAAGCAGGAAAGTTGAGTTTCCCTTTTCTTTTGGAAACAGGAAATTACTCCCTTCCCAAATTGCCTACGGATACGATTGTGTACTAATGAAAAATCCGACTTTCGAGGTCGGATATTTCAATTAAAGCTTTTCGCTGATTGTTTCGGGAACAAATCCCAAAGTCAGATTCCCATCCGGATAGGTTATTACAGGCCGCTTGATCATGCTGGAATTTTCGATCAATAGAGGAATTGCCGTTTCCTTTTTATCCAAAGCTGCTTTTTGTAAATCATTCATTTTTCGGTAAGTAGTACCTTGCTTATTAACTAAGGTTTCCAAAGGCGCTTTAGCTAAAAAGCCTTCCAAAAGCTCCTGAGTCGGTTTTTGCTTTTTATAATCTATAAACTCATAGCTCACACGCTTTTCATCCAAAAATGAAAAGGTCTTTTTCATCGTGTCACAATTCTTGATTCCGTAAACTTTCAATGCCATTTTGATTCTCTTTTCAGCCTAAAATCTCTTTCATACTTTCCTCATGTGCCTGTAGGATTTTCCCGATCAAATCATCGCTCAAAGCCGTCGACAAAAACAAAGTTTCAAATTGGCTTGGTGCCAGATAAACACCACGGTGAAGCATAGCTTGGAAGTATTTGCCAAACAAAGAAGTGTCAGCGGTTTTTGCCGATTCGAAATCAATTACATCTTCCTCAGTGAAAAAGAGCGAGTACATGCTGCCCAATTGATTGATCGTGAAATCATAACCCAGTTTTTCATTGATGGTCGAAATTCCAGTGGCGATTTGCATGCCGATTTCCTCCAGTCTGGTATATACCTCAGGATGTGAATTCAAATATTTCAGCATCGTCAGGCCAGCTGCCATCGCAATGGGATTTCCAGAAAGTGTACCTGCCTGATACACAGGACCAGCTGGAGACACGAATTCCATGATTTCCTTTTTGCCTCCATAAGCACCCACTGGCATACCTCCACCGATGATTTTGCCCAAAGTCGTCATGTCGGGAATCACTCCAAAAAGCTCCTGAGCACCGCCTCTTGCCAATCGGAATCCGGTCATCACTTCATCAAAAATCAAGACGATTCCCTCACGGGTGCAGATATCCCTCAACCCTTGCAAATAGCCGGGGTTAGGAAGACACAAACCCATATTACCAGGCACTGGTTCCAGGATTAAAGCTGCGATTTCACCATAATTAGCGGCAACCAGATTTTCGATAGCATCGAGATCATTGTAAGGGGCCAAAAGGGTGTCTTTGGCTGTTCCAACCGTCACTCCGGGCGAATCCGGATTTCCCATGGTAATTGCTCCAGAACCGGCAGCAATCAGAAAAGAATCTCCATGTCCATGGTAATGACCTTCCATTTTTATGAATTTGTCACGCCCTGTAAAGCCACGCGCAACCCGAATGGCAGACATGGTAGCTTCTGTTCCGGAGTTGACCATGCGAACTTTTTCAACCGAAGGCACCATGTTCACGATGAGTTCTGCTATCTCGACTTCTCTTGCTGTGGGGGCGCCAAAGGATGTTCCGTCA
>DATIAI010000169.1:0-12972 GCA_035458065.1 Algoriphagus sp.
CAGCTCAAAAAAAGCCAGGCTTTCCAAGAAATGATCTGGCCGCTTTTGTCCAGGATTTTGACATCTGGATTGTTCGGTATTTTGGCTTGGAATTTTGCGAGACAACCATCTCTTTTGATGATCAAGCTAAAAGAGAAAACCAAGGAAATTCTATTGGCCAACGAGCGATTTGAATTGGCAACCAAAGCTACCTCGGATGTAATCTGGGACTGGAATCTGGAAACCAATGAAAAATACCGCTCCAGTCAGTTTTCTTCCTTATTTGGATATAGCGAAAATGAGATTAAGGAAAACAAACAATTCAGGGCTGACTTGATTCACCCTGAAGATCGAGAACGTGTCCTATCCAAACTTCAGGAAACACTCTCGGGGAATTCCCGGCACTGGGAGGTCGAATTCCGCGGAAGAAAGTCCGACCATACCTATGCCTATGTCTCCGAAAAAGGCTTCATCATCCGAAATAATCAGGGCAAGGCAATTCGAATGATCGGTGCAACCCAGAATATCACCAGGCAGAAAATGGATGAGCTGAGTTTGAAACAAGCCAATGAGCGGTTTGAACTTGCTACCAGAGCGACCTCAGACGTTATATGGGACTGGGATTTGCAATCCCAAGAAGTCTACAGATCCGACCAGTTTGCTACCATGTTTGGATATGAAGACAAAGAAAAGGTTCGGAATAGCAATTTTTGGAGGAGCATTATTCATTCTGAGGATCTTCCGGGTGTGGAAATGGAGCTTTTTGAGACTCTCACCGGCACGGACCAATATTGGCAAAAGGAATTCCGGGTTAAAAGAGCGGACGGCACTTACGCATTTATTATAGACAAGGGCTACATCATGCGCGATTCGGAGGGCAAAGCGTATAGAATGATCGGTTCGATTCAGGACATTTCTCTTCGGAAAGAAAACGAGATAAAGCTCCTAGAAGCTAACCAAAGCCTGAGTAATGCAAATGAAGAACTCAAGGTTTTTGCCGCCTTGGCTTCCCATGACATGCGCGAACCCTTGAGAATGATCAGTTCGTTTATGTCTCTCCTGGAGAAAAAGTATGGAGCAAATCTGGATGAAAAGGCACATCAGTATATTTCCTTCGCGATGGATGGTGCCAAGCGTCTTACTTTATTAATCAATGACTTACTGGAATATTCCAAAGTGGGATTTGATCAAAAATCCATTGAAAAAATCGATACCAAAGAACTTATTGAGGAGGTTTTAGAACTCAAAGCTGCATTGATAAGAGAAAATGGTGCAAGTCTGATCCTCGAAGATCTTCCTGATATTGAAGGAGTCAAAATACCTTTAAAGATTTTGTTTCAAAACTTGATCGGAAATGCCTTAAAGTATAAAAAACCGAATTCTAATCCCCAAATTAGAATCTCCGGGAGGGAGTTGAAAGATTTTTGGGAATTTTCCATTGAGGACAATGGAATAGGTATTGAACCTGACTATCTTGAAATAATATTTGGAATATTGAAAAGACTTCATCCCAAAGAAAAATATCCCGGAACTGGAATGGGTCTTGCCACTTGTCGAAAAATAATCACCCAACATGGTGGCAAAATATGGGCTGAATCCCAACCTGGAATCGGTAGTAAATTTTTCTTCACAATAACTAAACATGAGTAATCTACCTATTAAGATTCTTCTGGTGGAAGACAATGAAGGAGACATCCTTCTGACTACAGAAGCATTGGAAGAATGTAAAGTTTCCAATGAGCTGAAAGTTCTTAGGGACGGAAGTGAGGCTCTCCATTTTTTGTTGACCAAATCCAAGCAAAGTCTCGATGAACTGCCGGATTTGATCCTTCTGGACATCAATCTCCCCAAAAAAAATGGGCATGAAGTACTGGAAAGCGTCAAAAACCACCCGGATCTGAAGCATATTCCGATTATAATTTTGACTACTTCTTCCTCCGAGATAGACATTCTTCGTGCCTATCAGGAGCACGCCAATTGCTACATTATCAAGCCCCTTGAGGTCAATGAATTTCTTAATGTCACCTCAAAAATAGAAGAGTTTTGGATGAACATAGCCAGGCTACCCAAAAACTGAGTTCAATGCGGAAGGACGAAAAACCTTATCAAATTCTGATTATTGAGGACAATTTGGGTGATTATATCCTGATTGAGGAATATTTGGCTGACAATATATTGGATCCAAATCTCATGCGTGCGGAGACATTCCAATCGGCAAAGAAACTTTTCCTAGATCCAAATAATAAATTCGACATAATCTTTCTTGATCTTTCACTTCCTGACTTTTCCGGGGAGGAATTGATTGTTGGTGTTTTGGAAATCGCCGGCGGCTGTCCTGTGATAGCACTCACCGGTTTTTCAGATTTGGATTTCAGTATCAGATCTCTTTCTCTTGGGGTATCTGACTACTTGCTCAAGGATGAGCTCACTCCTATTATTCTTTACAAAAGCATCATCTATTCCATTCAGCGAGCCAAATTCACGGATCAGATTCAAAAATCCGAAAAAAGGTACAGCGAGCTTTTTCATTTGAGTCCATTGCCCATGTGGGTTTATGACTTGGAGACCCTTCGATTCCTAAGTATCAATAGGGCCGCAGTTGACCATTATGGCTTTACTGAACAAGAGTTTCTTTCAATGAGCATCGTAGACATTCGCCCATTGGAGGAGTTTGTACAGATGAAAGAATCAGTTGAAAACGTCCGAAAAGGAATCTATCCCCATCCTAAAAGTGTCTTTCGACACAAGAAGAAAAACGGAGAAATCATCTTGGTAGAGGCCACAATCAATCGATTGTACTTCAATGGCAGAGATGCTATACTCGTTCTGGTCAACGATATTACCGAACGATCTAAATACGTAGACACCATTGAAAAACAAAACCAAACGTTTCGTGAAATCGCCTGGATTCAATCACATGTGGTCAGAGCACCATTGGCCAGATTAATTGGCTTGGTTAATCTGATGGAATCTGAGCTTGCAGATTTGGGTGAAAATAGCCCGGATTTGATCGGGCATATTAAAGATTCAGCATTTGAACTGGACAAGATCATTCGAGAAATAAGTAAAAAATCAGAAAACCTAGAGCGGATGGAAAACCATGAATCTTGAATTGATCCTCGTGGATGACGATAAGGTTGTTTTGGTTGTCCTAGAGAAAATGATCCATAAGGTAAATGCAGCTATAAACCTTACATTCTTTTCTTCAGGAAAGGAGACATTAGCTCACCTCAATAGCATATCCGGGCAAGTAAATTCAAGGTTTCTGATGATCGATATCAATCTCAAAGACATGAGTTGCTGGGACATTCTTAATGAACTGGAAGCCCGAAATGATAAATGTTCTAAAGTTATCCTGATGACCTCCTCAGTCAGCACCTCAAATACAGAAATCGCCAAAAAGTATGCTTCAGTGATTGGCTTTTTTGAAAAGCCAATCTTATTTGAAAATATCCATCAGATCTTCGAACTGATCAAAAAGGAATAAAAAGTCCTTTCTTTAATTTACCAAATTGCCTTAGTTTGATTTTTGTTTCGAAATTAACCTAGACCCAAACCTATTAGAATGAATTCAAAAACCGTCTTGATCACCGGCGGAGCCAGTGGAATTGGCTTGGCAATGGTGAGGAAGTTTGCCGCTGAGGGTAGCCTTGTTTATTTAATAGATACCAATCATACAGAAGGCACTAAGCTCCAGATTGAAGAACATGAAAAAGGCTTTCAAGTGAAGTTTCTTGAAGGCAGCATTTCAGATTTTTCGCAGTTGGAAAAATTGATTCACACCATCCCCGGAAAAATTGATGTGTTAATCAACAATGCAGGGATTTCACATATCGGAAAAGTAGAAACAACCTCGGAAGAAGACTTTGAGCGCCTGTTTCAGGTGAATGTAAAAGGAATGTTCAACTGCATCAAAGCCAGTCTTCCCAAATTAAAGGAAAACGGTGGCGGGTCGATTTTGAACATGTGCTCCGTGGCTGCGACCATTGGGATTCCAGATCGCTTTGCCTATAGTATGACCAAAGGTGCCGCGCTATCCATGACTTTGAGTGTGGCAAGAGATTATGTTCAGGACGGTATTCGCTGCAACTGTATTTCTCCCGGTCGGGTTCATACCCCTTTTGTGGATGGATTTTTGGCAAAAAATTATCCGGGACAGGAAAAAGAAATGTTTGCGAAACTGGCCGCTACCCAGCCTATCGGAAGAATGGGTACCCCGGAAGAAATAGCAGAACTGGCGTATTTTATCAGTTCAGATGCAGGCGGATTCATCACCGGAGCCAACTTCAATATCGACGGTGGCTTTATGGGTCTGAAAATGTAAGGTGATTTGGGATTTAAGATTTTTGATTTACGAGGTTGACCGTGTGCATTCCTTATTACTCAGTAATTGTGTTTTTAATACTGGAATCTTAAATCTTAGAAATTCTTGGATCTTGCTACTTAATACTAACAACTTGATACTCATTAGACATTAGAAAATATGAAACTCATTCGCTTTGGAGATGCCGGAAAAGAAAAACCCGGAATCCAGGATAAGGAAGGCAAAAACCTTGACTGTTCCGCTTTCGGAGAAGACTGGAATGAAAGCTTTTTGGCAAACAACGGTTTGGAACGATTGAAATCCTGGTTGGAGACCAATCAATCCAGTCTACCGGAAGTACCCCTCAATGCCAGAATCGGCTCTCCGATCTCTCGCCCTTCTAAGATTATCTGTGTCGGGCTCAACTACAGAATGCATGCCGCGGAAGCCGGAATGGCAGTGCCAGAAGTCCCAATTATTTTCATGAAAGCCACTTCCTCCCTTTGCGGCCCATATGACCCGATTTTCATCCCTAGAAATTCCGTCCAAACCGACTGGGAAGTGGAACTGGCTGTCGTGATCGGTAAGCGAGCAAAATATGTGACTAAGGAAAATGCTTACGATCACATTGCCGGCTATTGCCTGCACAACGACGTAAGTGAGCGGGATTTCCAGCTTCGTCATGGCGGTCAGTGGGTCAAAGGGAAAAGCGCTGACCACTTCGCTCCTTTAGGTCCATTTTTAGCAACCCAAGATGAAATCGCCGATCCCCATCAACTCCGGCTTTGGCTCAAGTTGAATGGTAAAATGCTACAGGACAGCAATACTTCTGATCTGATATTTGATATCCCGACGATTGTTTCCCATATCAGTCAGTACATGACTTTGTTGCCGGGAGACGTGATTTCTACCGGAACTCCAGCTGGTGTAGGCATGGGATTGAAGCCTAACCCAAGATTCCTTGAGCATGGCGATATTGTCGAATTGGGAATAGATGGCTTGGGGGTTTCCCGTCAGGTAGCCATGAATGATCCCGAAGCATGAGGCTCGATTCCCATCAGCACTTTTGGGAATACGATCCCAAAAGACAGGATTGGATTACTCCTGACATGAACCGGATTCGGCGGAATTTCCTTCCGGGAGATCTTTTTCCAATTCTTCAGGATGCCAAAATGGATGGATGCATCGCTGTGCAAGCGGAGGAAAGTCTACGGGAAACTGATTTCCTGCTTGATTTGTCTAACCAGCACGAGTGGATTCTCGGAGTAGTTGGCTGGGTAGATCTGAAAAACGACAAGCTGGACGAACTGCTTGACGCCTATTCCGACACTCAAAAGCTGGTGGGATTCCGTGAGGTTCTGCAATCCAAAGATCCTCAATACATGCTTCAGGAGGAGTTTATCAGGGGAGTTCAAAAAATCGGGGATCGTGGCTATAGTTATGACATTCTGATTTTCCCACACCACCTTTCAGCGACCTTAGAATTGGTCAACAAATGCAAGAATCAGCGTTTTGTGATCGATCATCTGGCCAAACCATACATTAAGGATGGAGAATGGAAGGAGTGGAAAAAGGCGATGGCATTATTGGCAGAGCGAGAATTGGTTCATTGCAAACTTTCCGGAATGATCACAGAGGCTGATTGGAAAAAATGGACACCGGATCAGCTTTTTCCCTATTTGGAAATTGCCTTGGAATTATTTGGACCTGAGCGCCTGATGTACGGAAGTGACTGGCCGGTATGTTTGCTAGCCGGAGAATACGAAAAGTTTTGGGAGGTCATCGAGCAATTTACCTCTGCACTTTCATTGACCGAAAAAGACAGAATTATGGGTGAAACTGCCCTTGAGTTTTACAAAATTTAAAAAAAGTCAAAAAGTACGCCTGGCTCACTGCTGACTGGATACTAAGACTGCCTACTGACAATGAACCTAAACCTAACGAACAAAGTCTTCCTTGTCTCCGGCGGAGCTAAAGGAATCGGAGGAGCAATTTCAAAAGGATTGATCGAAGAGGGAGCAATTCCGGTTATGATCGACCCTTCGGAAAAAGAAGGGAAAGAAATCCTGGACCTGGCACAAGGCAAAGCATTGCAGATCCCTATCCGGCTTTTTTCACCGGAGCAGGCAAAGGAGGCCGTGGACCTGGCCATCCAGACTTTCGGCAGAATAGATGGTGTGGTCAACAATGCAGGGGCAAATGACAGTGTAGGTCTGGAAAAAGGAAATCCAGAGGCTTATGCCAATTCAGTAGCCAAAAACCTGTTTCATTACTATTATTTGGCACACTATGCTTTGCCTCAATTAAAAGAGCACAAAGGAGCAATCGTCAACATTTCTTCCAAAACGGCGGTAACCGGTCAGGGTAATACCTCCGGATATATCTCTGCCAAAGGAGCACAACTGGCGCTAACCCGAGAATGGGCGGTAGAGCTTCTCCCCTATCAAATCCGCGTCAATGCCATCCTCCCTGCAGAAGTCTACACACCTATGTATGCCAATTGGATCCAGTCCTTTCCAAATCCAGAAGAAAAACTTGCAGAGATTAACTCAAGGATACCGCTCGGCAATCGAATGACCACTTCGGAGGAAATAGCATCAATGGCCATCTTCCTTCTTTCCGAAAAAGCCTCCCATATCACCGGTCAGCACTTATACGTCGACGGTGGTTACACCCATCTTGACCGATCAATATGACCCAAAAACCAGCCCTTGTCCCAAAGAACCTTGTTCTCCCTTTTATTCTCATTACTTCCCTCTTCGCTCTTTGGGGCTTTGCCAATGATATCACCAACCCGATGGTGGCGGCATTTAAGCGGGTGCTGGAGCTGAACAATACCCAAGCTTCATGGGTCCAACTGGCATTTTACGGAGGCTATTTTACGATGGCATTGCCGGCAGCCTTTTTCATTAAAAAGTACTCTTACAAAACGGGAGTTCTCCTTGGTTTAGGGCTTTATGCTTTTGGAGCTTGTTTGTTTTATCCTGCTGCCGCATGGGAAAGTTACGGCTTCTTCCTGGCGGCACTTTACATTTTGACTTTTGGGCTGGCCTTTCTCGAGACGACAGCCAATCCATACATACTGTCCATGGGACCTGAGGCCACAGCTACGCAGCGGCTTAATCTTGCCCAGGCTTTCAATCCAATGGGAGCTTTGGCGGGACTTTTTGTAGCCAAAACCTTTATTCTCAATTCCCTGCAATCCAACAATACCGACGAAAACGGAAAGATTATTTTTGACAGTTTGGATGAGGCTGCAAAAGCTGTGATCCGAACCAATGACCTGATGGTGATCAGAAATCCTTATGTAATGCTTGGACTGGTGGTGATCGGGATTTTTGTGGTGATCTCCATGATCAAGATGCCAGAAAACGCAGATTCAACCGGAAAAGTGGACTTCGGCCCTACGATGAGACGATTAGTGAAAAACCGCAATTTCGTAGAGGGAACCTTGGCCCAGATGTTTTATGTAGGAGCCCAGATCATGGTATGGACTTACATCTACCAATATGCCGAATCGATTGGGATCACTACGTATAATGCAGTCAATTATGCCTATGCCTCGCTGGGAGTATTCTTGGTCGGGAGATGGATTTGCACCTTCCTGCTTCGGATTATGCCTCCTTCCAAACTATTGGCAGCATTTGCAGTCTTGGCGATGGGCTTTACCCTTGGAGCGATTTTCTTGGAGGGGATGACCGGCTTGTATTCTCTGGTTGGGATCAGCTTCGCGATGTCCCTGATGTTTCCGACGATTTATGGAATTGCGCTGGATGGTTTGGGTGAAGACTCCAAGTTTGCGGCTGCCTTTCTCGTGATGGCGATCGTTGGAGGTGCCATCATGCCCACCCTTCAGGGAATGATCTTGGATATAGGTGGAACGGGCTATACCGACACCCTAATTCTGGGCGTGCCGGAGGTGAATTTCTCTTTCTTTCTCCCCCTGGTTTGCTTCCTGATGGTGTTTTTGTTTGCGGTGAGGGTTAGAAAGTCCTTGGGATAACTTCTTCATTATTCGATGTTCATCATTCAATATTCATTATTAAAAAATTTTACTGCTTAGGTTCAAACCTTCGAGGTTATCAAAACCTCAAAGGCTTTTGTGGCCTCCTAAATCGTAAACCTGTGCTGAGCGTAGTCGAAGCATCAAAAATCGTAATTCAATGCAGACCTACCTCCTTATCTGCGATCTCAAAGACGAACCTGAAGCCATTCAGGCCTATGTGGAATGTCATAAGACTGTTTCCGAGGACATTTTGGAAAGCATCCGCGTTGCCGGGATTTTAAGGATGAGTATTTACCGCTGGAGAAACCGACTGGCGATGATCTTGGTCGGGGATGAGAGTTTTAGCTTTGAAAAGAAAGCGGAACTGGACAGCTCCAATCCCAAAGTGCAAGAGTGGGAAGCCTTTTTGAGCCAGTATCAAACCAACCTACCCGGCACACCTGCCAATTGGAGATGGGCGATTACAGAGCGGATATTTGACTTTAGCTCAGATACTTCTGAGTGATTGGGTATGACCCAGCATTGTTTGTTGGAACATCGTCCTTTTCCAGGATATTTTTGATTATCGTATTTTTCAACGATAAATAAAATTATCGTATATTTCAACGATATGTAGAATTATCGTATAATTATATGATAGTTTGATTTATCACTCGGTTCAACGATATTAAAACTTATGATCGCTATCATCAAAGGAGATATCATCAATTCCAGAAACCTCAAAAACCCGGAACCTTGGTTGATTCCACTCCAAAATCTATTTTCTAAATGGGGGGAAAGCCCAAAAAATTGGGAATTGGTTTGGGGAGACTTATTCCAACTTGAAGTAAATAATCCCGAAGAAGCTTTGCACAAGGCTTTCCAAATCAAAACATTAATCAAAAAAACCCAAATCAAAGGGCTCCGAAAAAATACAAGTCCAGTCGATGTGCGAATGTCCATTGGAATAGGAGAAAAAACTTACTCCGGAGCAAAAATTTCGGAAAGTAGCGGAGAGGCATTTGTATATGCCGGTGAAAAATTTGAGAAGTTGAGAAAAGAGAAAATCAACTTGGCCATCCAAAGTCCCTGGAAAGATTTCGATAAGGAAATAAACCTTTATCTGAAGCTTGCGGGTATCGTAATGGATAGCTGGTCGATTTCCTCTGCTGAATTGATGAGCATCATTTGGGATCAACCATTAATCACTCAGGAAGAAATCGGAAAAAAACTCGGAATTCGGCAAAATTCGGTAAGCGGGAGATGGCACAGAACCCATGCCGGTGAGTTGCTGGAAATAGAGGAAACTTTCCGGGAAAAAGTAAAAAGACTGATTCCATGATCCTGTTTTTAAAGCTGATTTTGGCCCATTTGGTCGGAGATTTTATTCTTCAGCCCAAATCATGGGTAGCTGAAAAAGAACAAAAGAAAGGGAAATCCCCCAAAGTCTACTTTCATTTCCTGATTCACGGCCTGTTGGTATTGATCCTGTTGGGAAAAGAATTATGGGCCATGGCCGTCTGCATCACAGTCATTCATGGAATCATTGATCTCATCAAAATCTATCTTCAAAAGGACAACAACAGACAATTTTGGTTTTTCGCTGACCAAATCGCCCATCTGATCAGTCTACTTTTGATCGGTTACATTTGGTTTGAGCCTGATTTAGGCCAGTTAGATTGGATTACACCTCAGGAATTGTGGATTTTCATCACAGCCATTGTTTTTGTCACCCAAGTTTCGGGTATAGTCATCCAGTTTTTATTGACAGGATGGTCCAAAGACTTAAACTTATCGGATGAAACCTCACTCAAAAATGCCGGAAAATATATCGGAATCCTGGAACGTCTCTTTGTTTTTGTCTTTGTAATTTCCGGCAGATGGGAAGCAATCGGTTTCTTATTGGCTGCAAAATCGGTCTTTAGATTTGGAGATTTGAGAAAATCGAAGGACAGGAAATTAACAGAATACATCCTCATCGGCACTTTATTGAGCTTTGGAATTGCCTTAGCCACAGGAATAGCGGTTTCATTGCTACTAAAAATCTATTAAAATTTATTTCAATCTCACAAGAATCTACCTATGAAATTCCCCATTTTAACCATCCTTTTCATTCTAATGGCAACATTTGTTCACGGCCAAAATCACACCCTTCCACTTTGGCAAGGTACTCCTCCCCTTCAGACAGCGATGGATCTTCAAGAAGACGTACGCCAAGAGGGAATCATCCGAATTGCCAATGTGCAGATCCCAACCATTGAGGTATATCTACCGGCAAAACAGATTTCCACAGGCAAAGCAGTGGTAATCTTCCCGGGAGGAGGTTATGGAATTTTAGCGTATGATTGGGAAGGAACTGATTTTGCAAAATGGCTGAATTCTCAAGGAATTGCCGGAATCGTGGTCAAATACCGACTTCCGATTTCCAAATCCCTTACCGATCCGAAGGAAGTTCCACTGATGGACGCCCAGCGTGCCATGCGCTTGGTTAGACAAAATGCCGTTGCCTGGAACATCGATCCTGCCAAAGTTGGGGTCATGGGTTTCTCCGCTGGAGGACATTTGGCCTCCACTATCAGCACCCAATACAAGCATGAAGTAGACCGTCCAAAAGATGCAATTGATGCGCTATCTGCCCGGCCGGACTTTTCCATTTTGGCCTATCCTGTGATCACATTCCAAGATGGCGCAGTGCATGGAGGTTCGCGCAAAAACCTCATCGGCGATAATGCTTCCGCTGAACTGAAAGACCGCTTTTCCGGAGAATTGAATGTAAATGCAGAGACTCCTCCCACTTTCCTGGTGCATGCCCAGGACGATGCCGGAGTTCCGATTGAGAATTCCCTGCTTTACTACCAAGCGCTTCACAAAAACGGAGTGAAAGCTTCCTTGCACATCTACCCAACAGGAGGTCATGGTTTTGCTTTTGGACTGGGAAAAGGCGCGGTAGAAACCTGGAGAGAGGTGTTGTTGGCGTGGATGGAGGAGACGGTGAAGTAGGCAATGTCACCCTGAACGGAGTCGAAGGGTCCTCGACTCCGCTCGGACTGACACAAAATAATTTGGTTATAAACCGCCTAGAAACGCTAAAAACTAACTATACATGCCTATCAAAGTAATTGCCTTCGATGCCGATGACACTCTCTGGGTGAATGAGCCTTTTTTTCGCGAAGCAGAAGAAAAATTTGCCAGCCTGCTGGAGGATTTTATGCCGCATCATGCAATCATGAAGGAATTGTATCGAACTGAAATCGAAAATCTCGGATTGTATGGATATGGAATCAAGGGTTTTATGCTATCCATGATCGAAACAGCCATGCGGATTTCTGACCATAAAATGCCGATGGCCTTGGTAGAAAAAGTAATCCAAATCGGCCGGGAAATGCTGGAAAAACCTGTGGAACTTCTGCCTGGAGTGGAAGAAGTTTTACAGGCTTTGAATGGGGATTACCGAATGGTTTTGGCAACCAAAGGAGATTTACTGGACCAAGAACGTAAGCTGAGAAAGTCAGGACTTGAAAAGTATTTCCATCATATTGAAATTATGAGTGAGAAAAGAACTTCAGATTTTGCCAAGCTTATCCGCCATCTGGACGTTCCTCCTGCCGAATTTCTGATGATGGGAAACAGTCTTAAGTCAGACATTCTTCCGGTTCTGGAATTGGGTGGATTTGCGATACACATTCCATTTCATATTACTTGGGCGCATGAAATGGTAGAACACGAAGTGGAACACGAGCGGTTTTTCAAGGTGGATCACATCGCAGAAGCCGCAAACCTGATCCGAAAAATGAATTAATCAAGAATCGAAGGACCTAAACATAGACTTAGAACTTCATCATGTTTTAGCAATCAAGGAAATTTTGAATTCCGGAATTGACATCCAGAATCTTGCAAAACCCAATCAGAAGAGATTCATAACTAATGAATCTCTCGAAGAGCACAAAGCCGATTTTTTGAAGTTTCTCTTTTACACATATGTTCAGAATTTAACCATACTTCCTGCGCTGATGTGTTGGCCAATGCCGGATAGAACATCAATTCAACAGCGGGAGTCGATGGGTTTGGGTTTGGTGCCCAGACTCCGATCTTTCATACCGTCTATCAGAACACCAATTAAACCAAGGAAATGCTAGATATCCGTCTGGAAATCGGAGCCGTCTGGATCATACTTTTAGGTATTTGATCTGGGGAAAAGGATATCCCTGGGAAACCCTCATTCCAGCTTTCAATCCGATCAGCTATGCTATATTGGGCTTACTTCCCCAAATGCATAGAAAAGAGAAAGTAATGGCCGATGTCGTATCTAAACTTTTGAAACTTCGATTTGGGATCGAATATCAGAGTACGAAAATTTCGAATAAGTATTTGAAGGGCTGAGGGGATTATTTGTTCTCCAGCACCTGCTTTTCCTCCAATAGCACCTTCCTTAACTTTTCGTAGTCCAAATCCTGCACAGCAATCTTTTCATCAATCGACAGAGCTGCAGCAGCTGCAGCACTTTGACCCAAAATCATAAATACCGGTTCCATCCGGATCGATCCAAAAGCAGTGTGCGAACTAGATACACAAACCGGAACGAGCAGATTGGTACATTCTTCTTTTTTGGGGATCAAAGTACCATACGAAATGGAATAAGGTTGCTTGGGATGCACTCCTATATCTCCTTCATTTTGTACGAATCCTCCGGAAGTAACAAAGCGCT
>DATIAI010000170.1:0-2327 GCA_035458065.1 Algoriphagus sp.
ATTTTCAAGCAAACAGATGCCGATGTAACCAGCTTTGACGGGGGATACGGTTCGGCGTATTTGGCTAAAATGGTCGGGCAAAAGAAAGCGCGCGAGATATTCTTTTTGGGGAGAAACTATTCCGCACAGGTGGCATATGAGATGGGAATGGTGAATGCAGTAATTCCTCATGCTGAACTGGAAGCTACGGCCTACGAATGGGCACAGGAAATCTTAGCGAAGTCACCGACATCCATCAAGATGTTGAAATTCGCCATGAACCTCACAGATGACGGGATGGTGGGGCAGCAGGTTTTTGCTGGTGAAGCTACCCGACTGGCTTATGGTACTGAGGAAGCTATCGAGGGCAGAAATGCCTTTCTGGAGAAACGGAAGCCCGATTTCAGTAAGATTAAGTGGATTCCGTAAAAACCAAAAAAGAAGCCTGATTTAACCATCAGGCTTCTTTTTTAATGCTGTAAAAATTTTTTTCGGACAATGTATTCTACCGCTCTGGCAGCCAGTCTAGCAGTTGCATTGTCCTGGTCAAATTGCGGGTTGAGCTCCACCACATCCAGACTGATCAATTTTTTACTTTTCACAATCAGTTCAAAGACCTTGAAGGCGATCTGTGGATTGAAGCCCATGGGAGAAGGAGCAGATACTCCTGGTGCAAATGCGGACGAAAACCCATCCATATCGATACTGAGGTAGATTTTGTCCACTGAATCGATAAACCAGATGATTTGTTCTTCGATAAATTCCCAATTATGGAGACGAAATTCCTCCATGACGATGTATCTAGCCTTGAGTTTTTCCGCAGTTTCAAAGAGAGATTTGGGATTTGCAGCACGCTGAATACCCAAAGCCAGGTAATGAAAATCCTCTGGAAACTCCTGTGCTAGCTGGAAAAAAGGAGAGCCAGAGTGGCCTTTATCTTTAACCAAAGGACGAAGGTCAAAATGAGCGTCCAAATTGATTACACCCAGTTTTTCTCCTTTTTCTTTAACGAATTTCAAAGCACCTTTTCCATGTGCATAGGCCAGGTCGTGACCACCGCCGAGTAAAACAGGGAAGTGATTTGTGGAAAGTAAATCGTAGGTGATTTTTGAAATAGTTTCGTGTGAGGACTCCATGTCCTGATCCAAAGTAAAAATATCTCCGTAGTCCAGAATGGGCGAATTTTCTGGCAGGTGAAGGGCGATCGAACCCAGCATTTTTCGGATGGCCGAGGGTCCTTCGATTGTTCCGGTCCGTCCTTGATTCCGAATCACTCCTTCTTCTCCTGAGTAGCCTAAAATTCCGATTTTTTTGGTCGAGTTATCCCGGATTTTCAGATTTGAAACTGCTTCTACAGCCTGGTGCCAATATTCGATCTGATCAGATTTTCTTCCTGACCAATGAAAAGGAGAGGGGTTTTGGTGGAGATTCATGGAGTATGAATTTTTATTTTTGTTAACTTAAGAAAAGTAGACTGATAATTCCATTGACAAGTTAAGCTCAGGAAGATGAAAGAGTATAGAATTCCTCAAAAAGAAAAGATAGATCTGGATGCTTTTCATGAACCTGATGGGTCCTTTACTGGATATACTTATGAGGATTATCTAAAATGGGATTTTGAGGAAATTGTGGAGTTGATCAAAGGGAAAATCTTTGCTAAGGCAGCTGCCCCTAATCGAAAACACCAGGAGATCTCTAGGGATCTTACACTGATTTTTGGAAATTTTCTCAAAGGTCAAAAATGCAAGGTCTATGCGGCTCCTTTTGATGTTCGACTTTCTAAAGATCCTGATTTTAAGAAAATTGATTCAGTTATCCAGCCTGATATTTCTGTCATTTGCGATCCTTCAAAGCTCGACGACAAGGGCTGTTTTGGTGCCCCGGATCTGATTGTCGAGATCCTATCACCGAGCAATAGCCGGGTAGAGCTCCAGAATAAATTTGAGCTGTATGAAGAGTTTGGAGTTCGGGAATATTGGATTATCCATCCGGTGGAATGTACGCTTTTGATTTATACCTTGATTGAAGGGAAATATCAACCCTCCAAACTATTTACCACTGGGGATCAGATTCAATCCGAAGTGCTTCCTGGTTTAGTGCTGGATCTGGAGGAAGTATTTTCGGAGAATTGATAGTGGGCTTGTCCAAGTTTTCGAACTTCAGATAAGCACTCGCCTAATTAGAAATTCGGGTTACAAAATCCCCTTCAAAACCTCCTCATCCACCAAGTTAGGAATTGTCACTTTTAGGCTTGGACTTCTTTCCATTTCTCGCTGAATAGCTTCCAAAGAACCGGAATTTCTTGCCCAAGCTCTTCTTGCGATTCCGTTGTTTACGTCGTAGAAAAG
>DATIAI010000171.1:0-3684 GCA_035458065.1 Algoriphagus sp.
TGTAGTTTGCCTGCCCTTCATCCCGGCCCAAGGCTAAAACAATCCGCTGGATTGTTTTTCAACACCTTGTCCTACCCAAATATTCTAACCAATTTTTAATTGGCTGATTTTTTTGATTGTGGATATTTCTAGCGAATTACAAATTCGTTTGGATAGTCGAGCGTAGTTGCAAACTACGCTCAGTCCTACGCTCATTGGGTGATTTATCAAGAAAAGACTAGACTACGCCTAGAGGGGGGTTTTTCACCGAACCGATTTACATGCCCAAGCAGCACCTGAGTTTTTAGGAATAAATAGCTGGACGGAATCCGGAAAAATAGAAAAGCGGCGTTGCAAACTTTTAGGAGTCTCTGACTACAATCAAACGGGGAAAATGTCTTGAAACTAGATGAATACGCTCAGGAGGGAGTGAATTGACTGAAGTCTTGTGGGTGAAATGATTGAGAAAAAAATAGTCTTTGCTGTCGATTAGCTTAGATTTTCTTAGTTACATCCACTTATATTTGCATGGTTTTCGCCACTGTTATTTTCTGTCCCCATGAAAAAATTTCTGCCTTTTAAGTTAGTTCAGATCCTCGGGTTTGCTTTGATGTTGGTTTTTACTTTTGGCTGTGGCGATACCGAAGAGCCAATACAGGAAGTGGTCAAAGACTCCCTTTACTTCAAATTTTCCATCGACGGGGTTCAATATTATTCAGAGATTAAGGAAAGCAATTTGATCCCTGGATCTGGAAATGAAGTAATTGACAATTCTAATCCTGGAATGAATTTCATGATGTATGATTATTATTCCAATTTAATTTGGATGAACTATAGTGCTAAATGTGGGTCCGATCCGGGAAGAGATTGCTTGGCCTTCCGATTTTTTGTGCCTGAAAACTTAAAAGTCGGGACCTATTCCTCAATCTTTACTTACGGAATTACAGTCAATGGAAAGGAATTCGTCGCAAGATATAACGGACCGGATCCTAATTTCAATCAGATCGATTTGTACTTGACCATGGAAATAGAAAAGTATGATGAAGTTAGCAACATTGTTGAAGGCAAGGTAAAAGGACGGTTTTATAAGTTTCAAGATCCTTCTGCAGAATTATTCGATCTTGAAGGTGAATTCCGGGTGTACATTTTTAAGAACTAAATTGGGGTTAGATTGAAAAACAATCCCCAAAATTTTAAAAAAAAAGCCTTTTTTTCTGAATCAGAAAGGCCTTTTGGTTTAAAAAGAGTTCGACACCCCGAAACATCGGGTAGGCTCTTCGAAGTCATTTTTTGTAAATACCGGTAGTTAAATTCCACGATGGTGTATGAATCGAACGCCTCGGGTTCAAAGAACATCCATACCTGGTCGGACTAAGCCAAAATCACACCCTCCCCAGATATACCGAATCCGACAGGATATATTTTCCAGATTTGATATTCATCTGACTGAAGGCCAGATAGACATGCCAGGATTTAGCCGATTGCTCCGAATTCAATTCGATCACCGCCAAGCCGCCATTCCTGCGGAATTTACTCTTAGGCCAAAAGGACTTTTCCTCCTCAGGACAATAGATCAGGATAAACGCCTCGTCTGATGCCTGAGCCTTGCCTTCTGCGGAGTTGTCCGCCCAAGTGATCTCCAGGGAATTCCCGTTTCGGATGAGTTGCGGGTTTTCCGGCCCTAGCAAGTTTCCCTTGCTGATGCGCAAAAAAGCAGGATCGATTTTGGGTTCACGGGTATGATTGTAACCCTTGGTATTTATCTCGGAATAGGCGCAGTGCATTCCTTTTTTGCTTTGAGTAAGGAATTCCTGATAACCAAAGTCCAAAACCTGTTTTATCGGCTTAAGAAAAGCGTTGATAGTCTTGAGTTTCTCCCGCTGAATTAGCTGAAGCGGGCTGGGATTGTGCTTGTTTTTGTGGTTAGGTGAAGGTTTGCTACGAACTACCGTTTTTCCGTTGAGCGTATAAAAAACCAGATTTCCGATTTTGCCTTTGGGGTGGATCACGTTGGAGTTGGGTAGAGTTGCCATAAGCTTAAAAGTCTAAAGGTTAAACAAATCCAGAATCAAACTAAAGAAAACTATTAAAAAAACAAAATACCTCACATTATAATAAATAGATATACAAGGTGTTAGCCTAGTGTTTGTTTAGGCTTTAGACCTAGGTAAAACCTATCAAAGACCTATCAAAACACTATCCTAACCCTAAATAAACCAACTGGACTTAAATTCACTTTTCGGGCTTTGTAGTTGATGGGATGTTTTCCGAAAACCAGTTCCAAAGTAGCTCAAAAAAGAATAGTCGGATGGCAGGATCTTCGCCTTCCATGTGCTCACTTAAGTAGCAAATCCAACCTTTATGCATTTCCCACAGATACTTCTGGATAGTTTCGGGATCGTGAAGTTCGAAGAGCTCCTTGCCGGGAGTAGGTGTCAAAGGCTTCATGGCAAGTGGGATTTGAGATTTTCGGTTGCAGAGAGTTCCAGTTTTTTGTTCTCCTGGATCAGAAGGGTAACATGATCTATACACTGTTCTTCCGTTTCCCATTCCTTACTTATTGCTTCCACCAATTTTCTGTTCATTTCCAGGGCCTGAAGAAGCAGTTCGGTGATCACTTTTGAGTCAGAGGAGTATGTGACATTCACCTCGCCGCCAAAGGACATCACAGAATTGTTGATATTAGAGATGTGGATGAAACTCATGGTGTTTTTTAATTGGTTCGCCCGAAAATTGGGCGGACAAGGACTTCTATCCCATTCTGTGCGGGGATGAATTAGAAAAAAGGCGGAATAAAATATTCGGTTTGGTTCCTACGTCATTGCGAGGGATCGTTTTTGACTAGCAAGTTATTTTTGAGCCTTCCGATCCCGAAGCAATCTTTTGGTAGGCATGGGATTGCTTTCAAAAAAAAGGGATTTGAAGCCGTACCTCTCGAGGATATTGGGTTATGCTGATGAAATAATATCCTCCCTACGGGACTTTCCCCAATTTATCGTCAAACTTGTCTCCAGAGGTTAAAACCTCTGGCTAGGAGATGGGTCGTCCCTACGGGAAAGGCGAGCGTTAAGGATTTGTCCGGTGGAGAAATCCAGCGAGCAGCCAGCTTGCAGGGTGGGGGATTTACTGTAGAACAATGCCGTAGGCATGACCGATCAGGTAGCCAGCCATGGGTGGTGAGCGGAGTCGAACCATTAATGGCTGGTTTAATGGATGTTTTGTGGTTTGCCAAAATGCCGTAGGCATGGCCGATATAGGATTTAAAAAATCAGGATTTGTTTAATAGCGTTTGAATGGATATCGGCCGTCCCGATGGGACTTTCCCCAATTTATTGTCAAACTTGTCTCCAGAGGTTAAAACCTCTGGCTAGGAGATGGGTCGTCCCTTCGGGACTGTAAAGGATTATTTTTTGGTGGACAAATCTAGCGAGCAGCCAGCTTGCAGGGCGGGATAGGTCAATTCAGAATCAATGCCGTAGGCATGGCCGATTATCTAGCCAGCCATGGTTGGTGAGCGTAGTCGAAACATTAATGGCTGGAATTGAGGGTGATTTTTGGTTTTGGGAAATGCCGTAGGCATGGCCGATATCAAAAATAACCATCACGCAAACAAATCGGGTTGGAAAACAGCGGGTGTTACCAAGGAGGGAGTATTTTTGGTTTAAGATAGTTCGACACCCTTCGGGGTCGTGGATGTTTGTTCCT
>DATIAI010000172.1:0-2909 GCA_035458065.1 Algoriphagus sp.
TAGCCTGACAAGTGCCGTGATCAATAATTCCTCGTCACTTTCATCCAGGCGTTTTTTCAGTTCCACATTTTTGGATGTAATCATAGCCCCGTTTTTGACACGCATGAAATTGACATAGGCATTTTTTTCGTCCGAAACCAAAGTACAAACATCCAAATTTTGGATGCTGGGACTCGTGATCAGGGATTTTGCCTGATACTTTTCCAAAAGGTCCAGTTTATCTTTCATTCGCTGGGCTTTTTCGAATTCCAGATTTTCGGCAAAGGACTGCATTTCTTGTTTGAAGTAGGATTTGGCTACACCAAGGTTTCCTTTAAGAATATGTTTGGCCTGCTCCAGATCTTTGAGATAAGCCTGTTCTTTTTGAAATCCCACACAAGGCCCCTGGCAATTGCCAATGTGGTATTCCAGACAGACTTTATACTTTCCTTCATCAATTTTGTAAGGTGAGAGATCCAGTTTGCAAGTTCGGATGGTGAAAAGCTCTCTAATCAAGTCCAATACATTATTCATCGCCTTTACACTGGCAAATGGACCGAAGTAAGTCCCTCTTTTTGGAATCAGTTTTCGTGTCTGAAAAATGCGTGGAAAATGCTCCTTGGTGATCAGTAAGTAAGGGTAGGTTTTATCATCCCGAAGTAAAATGTTGTACCGGGGCTGGACTTTTTTGATCAGATTATTTTCCAATAATAGGGCATCCAATTCACTGTTCACAAGGGTGATTTCGATCATCCGGATCTCCTTCACCATTCTTCTGGTCTTTAAATTTACCCCGGTGTTTTTATTGAAATAACTGCTGACCCTTTTTCTGAGACTTTTGGCTTTGCCTACATAGATTAGCTCATTCTCTTCATTATAGTACTTATAGACTCCCGGATGGTCGGGAAGTTGGAGATGTTCTGCCGGTAGAAAGGATGAAGACTGCATGACTTAAAATTAAAAAACAGCCCGTGAATCAGGCTGTTTTTATTTAAGGATATATTTTCAGTAAGGTTTTAGAAATCATTCTTTTTGGCATCGTAATCAAAATCTGCAAAGCGCTGACTATCCTGCTCGTATCGATCACAGTTAATCTCAATGCTAAGGGGGCGCTCAGGTCTTGGGAATGGACCTTTGGTATATCCAAGGCTTTTATCCTCATAGACTTTAGTCATAAACTTTACCCAGATCGGTCTCGCCGTCCGACTGCCTTGGCCGGCAGTCCAGCTTCTAAAGTGAATGGCTCGATCATCACCCCCTACCCAAGTTCCTGAAACCAAGTCTTTGCTCACTCCCATGTACCAGCCGTCAGATGCATTTTGGGTAGTTCCTGTCTTACCTCCCAGTTCGTTGCCTTCGCGGAGGGTCCATGGCACACCCTGACTTGTACCGTCTTCCTCTTCAAAACCTCCACGCAACATGTAAAGCATCAAATAGGCATGTTCCTCACTCATTGCAGGTTTTTTCCGAGGGGTGAATTGCTGGATTACGTTTCCGTTTTTATCCTCAATTCTGTCAATGTAATAGGGGGTGGTATGCTCTCCTTTATTTACAAAAGTTCCAAAGGCACCGGTCATTTCATAAACCGATACATCATTTACTCCCAAGGCCAAAGAAGGAACCTCCTCCAAATCACTTGTAATTCCAAGTCTTCTGGCTGTCTCCATGACAATCTTAGGACTCAGTTTTTTCATCATGTAAGCGGTGACGGAATTGACAGACTGAGCCATCGCTTTACGGATAGTCATTTTTTCGTAGCTGAATTTACTGTTAGCATTGGAAGGACTCCATGCCGGCTGACCCGGGATATAAACTTCCACAGGCTGGTCAATTACTGAATAGCACGGGCTGTATCCGTTTTCGATCGCGGCTGCATAGACAAATGGCTTGAAGGTTGATCCAGGCTGTCTTTTTCCCTGCTTCACGTGGTCAAACTTGAAGTATTTGTGGTCGATTCCACCTACCCATGCTTTGATGTGTCCGGTCTCCGGATCCATACTCATAAATCCTGCCTGGAGGAATTTTTTATAGTATCGCATGGAGTCCATGGTACTCATCAGTGTGTCGATTTCACCATCCCAAGAGAATACCCTCATTTTCTTTTTCTCATTCAGCTTGAGGTCGATCGAGTCGGTATCATCCCCATAACGAACTTTGAGCAAGCGATATGCTTCAGTCCTTTTTACTGCTGTTTCGATAAAATTGGGAATGACCTGAAAGCTTTCATCTATCCATGGATCTCTGGTCCCCATTTCCTTGAAGAAGGTATTTTGCAATGCAGACATATGTTCCTGCACTGCTTCTTCAGCATAACGCTGCATTCTGCTGTCAATGGTCACATAGATTTTCAATCCATCTCCAAAAAGATCATAAGAAGATCCATCTGATTTTAGATTTTCTTTGGTCCATTTGATCAGATCCCCTTTTACAATTTCTCTGAAATAGGTTGCCAAACCGTGATTTTGGTTTCTTACCCGATAATCCAACTCGATGGGAAGCTTCGAAATAGAATCGTATTCTGACTCTGTCAACAAATCGTTTTTTCTCATTTGGGAAAGAACAGTGTTTCGTCGTCTCAGGGAATTTTCAGGATTGAAGACTGGGCTATAATAGGTGGGAGCTTTGAACAGTCCTACCAAGACTGCGGCCTCTTGAACGGCAAGTTCTGAGGGTAATTTGTTGAAAAATGTACTGGAGGCAGTTTTGATTCCATAAGCATTGGAACCAAACTCAGAAGTGTTGAGATAAAGCGTCAGAATCTCATTTTTGGTGTAAGCTTTTTCCAATTGTGTTGCTACGATCCATTCTTTCGTTTTGATGATCAACATACGGAGACCTGGAATCGAACTCAGAACTCCCTGTGAAGCATCCGTACGGGTTTTGAAAAGGTTTTTGGCAGTCTGCTGGCTCAAAGTCGATCCTCCTCCGGC
>DATIAI010000173.1:0-5980 GCA_035458065.1 Algoriphagus sp.
TTCTACTGCCTCCACCGGTCTAGGCTCCATGTAGTGGTTGTCCATCAGGTTTGGATTCACATTGAGATCCCAGTCGATCATTTCTACCAAGAGTTCATAATCTCCCCAGCGATCTTTAGGGGTGGCGTTCCAAAGCAATTCTTCCGGAATTATCGCCTCATTGACCAGAGACTGGTACATCGCAAAGATGTCAGATGCTTTCTGTGGCTCATAGGTGCAGAGCGAACCCGGCGCATGTAGCATTCCGGGAGGCACATCCCAGCCGGTTCCCGGCTGCAGACGGAAAGCCTGAGAGTAGTTGGTAATCTTGTTGTCACCTTTCTTGAAATCTTTCAGACACTGGAGAATGGTCTCTTTGCTGGTTCCCGGTGCAATTCCGAAGAAGGTGTAAGGAAAATCACCTCCATGGTTGTTGACTTGCGGAGGGAAATAATAAGCTTCCGGCTTTCCGTTTTGGCCAGTCAGTTTTCCAAATTCATCACTCGGATGAATATGGTGCGGAAGCGGGCCCATGTTGTCAAAAAACTTGGAGTACATCGGCCAGGACTTGTATTTGTCCCAAAGTCTGGAACCTACAATCTCTGAACCCAATTCAGCAATGGCATCCTTTAAAAGAAACAACTCCGTTTTACCTCCATCTTCAAAAGCGATGTGGGACAGTCCTTCATTTTTGGAGGTCAGTGGACCGTTTTCGGCCGGAGTGGTAGAGGAAAACCAACGCTCGTCGATCCCTCCACGCATGCCACCCAGTGCATAATAGTCGTCCGGATGGAGTTTGATTCGTCTACCGGGAACGCAGAAAGAGCGTGGAACCCAGGTAGGTGTAAGTCTTAGTATTCCTTCGCCTTGTTCAAGGGCTTTTTTGGCTAGGCTCATGATATGGTTATTTGTTATTGAATTTTTGTTGTGGTTCCCAATCTTCGATGTTCGAGATTCAGCATTCGAAATTCCAAATTTGGTAAGCGATTAAGGGCACTTGTTTATGGTTCAATGTTCGTGGTTTCGTCGTAATTCGTAATTCTTAAATCGTAAATCCAATTGCTTTTTCCCCAGTCAGCACTTCCAACTTCAAATCATAGGTTCTGCTTTCTCCGGGTTCCAAAAGAATTAATGTTCCATTTTCTCTTGCTGCTGCTTGACCTATTGGAGGGTGAGTGGCTGGTTCAAGAGCTGTCACGTATTCATTTTTCCCCCAATGCTGCCAGTTGATCAGCCAGGGCATTTGTGTTTTGGAAAAAGAAATCTTCAAGGCCAGTCCTATTTCATCATTGGCATAACCGCAAGTAACCTGATCTCCGGCATCTGCCTTGGGATCGATAAATGCCACATCCTCCCCAAATGCAGCGTGCTCATCCATGGGAGAAGCACAACGGGTAAATTCGTAGGTTCTGTTAAAATCAGTATTGTTGGCATCCGTGGCTTTTGGCTTTTTCTCCCCCTGCCAAATAATCCTTGTCCCGTCATCAATGAGCGGCCAGCCGCAGTTGATATGATAGAGAATCATATGTGGTGCTGGAGAATTTCCGCGATTGATGACATGATCTTTGATCCGGATTTCGGGGGAACCGATTTTTCCGGAAATCGTCCGGGTCATTTCCAAGCTGGGACCAAAAGTGGTGGTCTCCCTGACTTTGGATACAATCTCAAAGTTCAAATCCTGACTGAAAATATCCGGCTGGCGAATGGAAACCAGTTCTGCAGGAGTGTTTGAATAGTTTCCGTGGAGCCCTCTGCTACCGCTTCCATCTGAATTCGGAGGTCCGGCATTGGAGAGACCACAGGTCGTCAGCAAGCCTCCGCCAAATGTCCTCAACCAGTCAATTCCCTGATTGGAAAACGGCTGGGGTGCAGTCATGCCTGCATGGGAAATCCAGGCCAGACTATATTCATTGAAAAACGCATCCAGGATATCCATTCCTCTATCCAACACCAACTTGTAGCGAAGCCCTGTTCCGGTGTTTATCCAAGCGATGCGGACACCCTTGCCTGCTCCATTATCCACTATGGAAGTTTCGATACCACCAAGTTGGTGGGAATTGGACAGTTTATGCCTCCATTTTGATTTGTCGGACAGGTTCATTTTGGGTTGAAAGGACTAGGTTTAAACCTATGAAAAAGGCCATCCGAGACTATCCTGCTGTATGTGGGTAGTTTGGAAAAGCGAAGGTTTAAGATAGAAAAAATGAGAAAGCGAATTTTGCCATTGATCAAAAAATGAGGGGATAATTTTGAAATCAAATTCGAGAAATGTCCAGAAATACCAAAGGCGCAAATTGTTTTGCGCCTTTGGGTCTTAATTACTAAAAAAACTACAACTTTTTCAGCTGAATGTTTTTAAACATCACCTTCATCGGTGGACCTACGTGAACCTGAAAGCCCATCAGACCTTTCATCATGCGGTTTTTTGCATCGTCATCGGTGACTTCACTCATCAACTTACCATTGACATAGTGCTGCATGACATTACCTTTGGCTACGATATGGATGTTGTTCCAGTCACCTTTTTTGATCAAGGCTCCAAGTTCGTCACGGTTGCCAAGTTCAGAAACTAAGTTCAAACCTTTCCAGGCATTGCGCTCGACAAATCCACGTGTTTCGGTAATGCTGTCCGGTTGAGAAGTAATCCGGGTCTTTTGGCCACGATATGCCAAAGTTGTTCTTTTGCGCTCTTCGTAATTCTGTCCGGTGTAGCGGTTGCCGCCGTCAATATCTGCCTGATACCCACGCAAAGCATAAGGAACTTCGGTAAAGCGGTCGCTTCGGTATTGCACTCCGGAATTGCCCTGTTCTGAAATCCAATAGTCCAATTTCAGTTCAAAATCTCCCAATTCCCCACCTTTCCAGATGATGAATGTATTGTTCTTCAAGACTGTTTCAGGTGTGATTTCACCAACAATTGCTCCGTCTTTCACAGTCCAATAAACCGGATCATATTCCCAACCCTCGAGGGTTTTTCCATCAAATATGGGTTCGAAATCAGCCTTTTCCACAGAAGTCGAAGCTCCTGCGCAGGAAAAGACAGCAGCCAAAATCCAGGCTGCCGCTTTCATATTAATTAAGGTTGAGAAACTCATTTCTGTGCGGTTGTTTGACCTTTGTACACTGCATGATCTGCATTTCCACCTGAAATAAGGTAGGCAATCAAATCCTTCAGCTCCTCTTCATTGAGTCTGTTGATCAGACCTGGCATCATAATGGACACTTCGGCATTTTTCTTCAATACCACCGTGTTTTTAGGAACAGTCCTGATCACGTCAGGGGCAAATGGATTCTGCGAAACATAATAGTTTTGGTCATCCTCATCGTTAAGTTTTCCAACTACGGAACCGCCATCTTTCAATTCCAGAACTGTTGCATGGTATTGATCAGAGATTGTTGCACTTGGGTTGATGGTCGATTCCAGGATGTCATTTGCGGAGAATCGAGTGCCCAGTTGAGTCAAATCAGGACCGATTGCTCCTCCTTCACCCTGCATTGTATGGCAAGATTGGCAAAGAGTGGCAGCATACATCGCTTTTCCTCTGACCAGATCTCTACCCACAAGCGTATCTACTACTAGCGCCGCCTCTTCCACAGTCCATCTTCTGCCTGGACCTTCCGGTTGGACTCCGGCATTAACGATGTCATTTCCACTGGCTGTCAATAATTTACCGCCAGACATTTCATCATACTTTGCAAAATCAGCCTCACCAACACTGGCAAGGGCCATTTTTCTGGCGCGATCCAAAAAGCCCACATAGCTACGGCCACCTTTATAGGCGGTCAATGCATGGTTGATCCATTTGAAATACTCCTCTCGCTGTGCTGGAGTCCAACCTTTGTCGGCTCCGCCTAAAACTGTAGCATAGAAAGTTGCCTGAGCAGGCGGTACGTTAGCCAACATATTGGCGATGTCCAATCCATACTGAGGATTACGGAAAACCAAGTCAGAAGAAGCCATTGCAGTCTTCTGGTAGTTTTCGTCGTCTTTAGCATTTTTCAACAAAGCAAGTGTCTTCTCAACTGCTGTAGGAGCATCGAGGTGAACCATCAAAATACTCAAGGAGCGGTCAAGCATGTTATCGTTTGCTGGATAATTCGGATCCAGGTAGGCAACCAATTTAGATTTGACCGATTCAGCACCTTTATCGTAACGGTACAAAATCACTTCAAAAGTCCGAAGTAAATCCTGCTTGTCTTTAGTAGTCAAAGAGCCATAATTGATTCCCATCAAGGCATTCAACATGGGAGCGGCATCCGCATCCGTAGCATGGTGAGCCAAGGCAAGCATGGCATGGGTAAGTTTCACCGGATCAGTTTCAGCAAGAGCTCTGGCTTTCCAGCTAGCAACAGGCTGATGCTCCAAAACGAGACGGGCAGCATACTGAATGTACCTGTCTTTGTGATTGAGATTGGCCCAAGCCAATTCAATTCCATCCGCAGGAGCTCCCGCCTTATGATACTCTTCCAAGTTTCTTCGAATTTTGTGCTCCTCAGGAAGATCTGCCAATGTCAGAGGAGTGTGGGTATCCAAATCTTCCTGGTAAGTCACACGATAAAGATCGGAATCCAATCTTCTACCGCCTGTGGCAAAATAGAAAGCACCATCTGGACCGATCGTTCCATCAGTCAAAGGAAGCGGTGATCCGGAAATAAACTCCTCAGCGGTGGCATCGTATGACGCTCCGTTTGGAGTCAGGTGAATGGCGTAAATAATCCCAAAACTCCAGTCAAAGGCATACAGAGCTTTTTTGTATTTGCTTGGAAAGTTGGCCTTGAAGCCAAACATGAGATTTGTCGGAGATCCCTGACCCAGGTTAATTACTGCCGGCAAATTATCCGGGTAAACAGGAGACCATTTAGAGTTTCCTGTTCTCCAGCCAAATTCCGAACCGCTGGTAGCGTGGTTGATTCGGGTTGGTCTATACCAAGGCATCCCGAAATCCCACTCCATATCTGCATCATAGGCAAAATATCCCCGACCTCGTTGTAGTCGAAATCAAATGCATTTCTATAACCTGCACTGATCAATTCCCAGTTTTTGCCTTCTGGATCGATTTTGGCAATCCATCCTCCAGGTGCCATTCTGTTGTTGGCATGTCCTCTTGGATCTTTGATCAATGGGAAAAGATTGTCTTCCTGCCAAACCTTAGGTAGACGGTAAGCATTCATTTCGGGCACGTCCACGTGATTTCCGGCAATCAGATAAATGGATTGGCCATCAGGAGTGACCTTCATGCTGTGTGGACCATGTTCTCCGGGCTCACCTGTAAACTTCCGGATTTCCGTCACTGTTTCATATTGATCATCCCCATCCATATCCTGGATGCGATATATCCCAGTACCTCGGCTAAACGTCTCATTAGGATTGTGGTTCACCATCACATATACACTGTTGAAAGCGTAAAGGAGGCCTTGGGCATAGCCCATTCCGACTTGGGGTTCGGCCACATTGCCTATGATCAGCTTTTCAACTTTGGGCTTCACTGTGGAGTCCGAACCGATCGGAGGCAATTCCAATCGATAAATAAACCCATACTGATCGGCTGTGATCATTCTCCCTTTGTCATCAAAGGTCATGGCAACCCAGCTGCCCTGCTCGTTTTCCCCTGGGCTGTAGAGATGCTCAGCCACAAAGCCGTCCGGCAGTTTGAGTTTGTCAATTTTTGGGTTACCGGTAAGCTTCCGGCCGGTTTCTTCTTCTTTTTTGGAGCAAGCAAGGGTAATCGCTACGACTCCGGCTAGAAAGAAAAGATTCTTTAAAGTGCTTTTGTGGAACATATTTTTTGGGATTATTGGATTGCAGGTATATAAAATTTCATAGAGCTCAATTTGGAAATTATTTAATAGGGTAGAAAGCCATTCACGAAAGCTATTTACTTTCTGTCAATTATTAAACTGTCCTGCTATTTCGGGGTAGGAAGAAAATAACCCAACAACTTCCAGATTTATAAAATCTTACCGGTTGTCGGGCTATCTGAATTGAAGAAAACCAACTTAG
>DATIAI010000174.1:0-3462 GCA_035458065.1 Algoriphagus sp.
TGGATGGAAAATCAAGTGTCAAGGGTTTTCCTTTGGTGATCCAAACCTGTTTTTGGGAATCAATGGTGAAAAAAAGTCCGGAACCTGAAAAAACCTGAGTAAGCAAGGTTCGGAGTTCTACGTTTTGGGCCTGAAGATTAATAGTCAGTGCTTCGACGTCTGATTGTTTGTAGATAAATCTGAAATCAGAATCATCCTCAATTGATTTTGCAAATCTTGAAAAAGGCATCCCCATGAAGATCCCGGAAATCTTGGTGGAATCAGTTTGGGCCAATACTTGCTGGCTCAATAAAAAAATAAGGAGGATGGATAAAAATCGGGTCATTGTTGGGGAAATCCGGTAAATGGTGCTGGATCATTTTTCTTCAAATCCAACAGTTCCAAAAGATAGGCTTGAGGATCTGATTTTTGAAATACCACCTTGGAGTTGAGTTCTGCAACAGCTTTTTTTGAAAGTCCCAAGGCTGCAATTCCCTCCTTTTTCTTGTTCACTTTTTGAAATTTCCCATCAAACCAAAAGAAATAATCTTTTTCACTTCTATACTCTCGAGTGATAAGTCCTGATTCTTTGACAGATTCGACATTGCTATAGTTTTTTTTGAGAAGTTTGATTTCCCCGTCTGAGATAACCTGGTAGAAGCCGTGGTTGTGTTTTCCATAATCCGAATTGCCGATGAATTTTCGAAAAATCGAGTTGTCAGCCAAAGTGAATTCGTCGACTTTTTCGGCTTTAATCAGGATTTTTTGATTATAGATGGGATGAAATGTGATCACATCGTCGAGCCAGGTGTCATACAGCAATGGGACTTTGGAATAGGATATTCCATTGATTTGAATCCTCCCATTTTGAAAAAATCTGCTGTCAAAAAATGGACTACCCAAGTAATTGATGGGAGGATCAGCATATTGACCACCGGTAACCAATTCCTGAAATAAGGGAAGCTGCTCCTGATACATGGTCAGGAGATTTGGACTTAGTTCTTGTTCCTGACCAGAAAGAATTTTAGGAACAGATAAAGCCACAAAAAAGATAAAAAAGGCAACTTTTTTCATTGGCAAATTTTGGGCTGCTTTCCAATTACCGCCAAAAATGCCTTTTTTTCAAAACCTTTTTTTGTAAATGGATAAACGGCCAGAAACGGAAATGAATGGGTTAGAAATCAAAATAATCTTGAGATTTTCATAAACATGAATTCAAAATTTTGACTTGAATTTGCTCATGAATTCTTTTCTAATCCAAGCAACTTTTATTCAAGCTAGGAAGATCTACTTTTTTAAAGGCTCATATACCATTAGGACATTGCCACAATTAAACACTTTTGAAGAAATGAATTTCAGGTGCAAAGTGGAATCAATGGATTCAAAAAGCGGCTTCCCTCCTCCCAGCACCAGCGGGTTGTAGATCAACCGATACTCATCGATCAGATTATGTTTGCGAAAAGCTTTGATTACTTCAGGGCCTGCAAAAATGACCAGATCCTTTCCGGGTTGCTGTTTAAGTCGGCGAAAGTACTCAGGATCCAGTTCTGTGAATAGGGTTGAATTCCAAGTGAGACTTTCCAAAGTGCGGGAAAAGACCAGTTTTGGAGTCTGATTCATAATATCGGCAAACTCGCCTGTTTGGTGAGGCCATTACTCCAGCATTTCTTCATAGGATTTCCTTCCATAAATAAAGGCGTCAACGGTCTTGAAAAAGCCCATCATATACTCATCCATTTCCTCATTCCAATTGTGCCAGTATTCGTTGGGATCTGGTCCCGCCACATAGCCATCGATAGAAACCATAATGGAAACAGAGATTTTTCGATTTTGCATGTTATTGTCTTTCAAGAATAATTGTAAACTGACCGAAATTCAGAATTTGATTTATTGGGATTGAATATACTGAGGAACAAAATTTTAAAGGAGTTCAAATCGATAAAAAGTCACTCCAAAAATTCAGTATTTTAGATATTTAACCTCCGTTTCCATGAAATATTTATCCTTGGTTTTTGTCCTAACTGGACTATTTGCCACCTCAACTTTTTCTCAAAACCAAACATTGCATGAGGCTATTTCCCAGATTACAGAGGAAAACCAGATTCCAGGAATATCATACACTTATCTGGAAAAGGGAAAAATTAAAGACACGTTCGCTCTTGGTAGGGCGAACAATAAAAATTCTCCGGTGGATAAGGAAACAGTATTTTCCGGTGCCTCCCTGAGCAAGCCTATTTTTGCCTATTTGATCATGCAATTAGTGGATGAAGGGACTTTAAATCTAGACACGCCCCTTTCAGATTATTACAAATATCCCGATATACAGAATGAGCCAAACCATCAAATAGTTACGGCGAAAATGGTGCTTAGCCATACTTGTGGACTTCCCAACTGGAGAAGCGGCAAACTCAAGTTTAAATATGAACCCGGTGAGCGGTTCAGCTATTCAGGTGAAGGATATGTTTGGCTGCAACGTGTAGTGGAGCATTTGAAAGAAAAATCTTTGGAGGAATTGGCTCAGGAATATGTGTTCAAACCTTTGGGAATGACACGCAGCAGTTATGTTTACCTTCAGGATTTTGAGGAAAACTACAGTCTTTCTTTCAAGAAGAATGGAGATCAAACTTCAAAAAGCAAGGTTAAAACTGGAAATGCTGCAGCTTCTTTGCAGACAACATCCCATGACTTTGGCCTTTTTCTGGAGGCATTATTAGCTGGAAAGAACATCAGTCCAGAACTGCATCAAATGATGTTTAATCCAATGGTTCCAGTGGAACCAAAAGAAGATCAAAAGCAAGAATTGTATTGGGGATTGGGAGTTGGAATTCAGCAAACTGATGCAGGAAAACAGATTTTTCAATGGGGTGACAATTTCACTTTCAGAGGATATTTCACAGCCAATGTGGAAAATGGAAACGCTATTGTTTATTTCAGCAACAGTGAGAATGGACTCAAACCGGTGAGAGAATTGGTAAAGCTGGTCTTGCCTGATCCACAGCCAGCTTGCGATTGGATGGATTATGATTAAATAATAAGAGCCAAAAAAATGGAAGTTAGAATTGAATTAGGGTTGATCCAGTATTTGCATTAGCTCTTCTAATTTCTCTGAAAAAAGGATTGACCAACTTGAATTACAACAGGTACTAATAGTAAAAGGATGAACAAACGCTCACCCTTTTACCATCAAGTCAAGCAAAATCAGGCCTTCTCAGTACCCGTTTTTCAAATAGAAAAAAGTATAAGAAGCTAAATTGACGATCACTTATTTGGCCAATTCATAGCCCACTCTAATTGAATAAACATATGACACTGCAAGGATTCCCAAGAACAATATTGGCCCCACTGTAACAGAAACAGGATCATTCACCGAAATATGGGCCAGAATCGCTGAAAGGAAAGTCAGCGCAAATCCAAAATAAGCAAACTGTCTGACCACCAAAGGCAATGTCGGGATGACCAAAACTATGGCACCGATAATTTTTG
>DATIAI010000175.1:0-4599 GCA_035458065.1 Algoriphagus sp.
ACTTTCGAATAAATTCTGCCTCTTGCCACTTTTTCAGTTCTTTCCCTTCTTTTTTACCATAATTTCTTTCCCAGTTAAAGATTTTTAACCCTTTCAAAAAATAACGGCCCCGTTTAGGTATGGGATTTGTCCTAAAGTGGCAAGTTTTTATTTACTTTGCACGCAAATTAATCGCCCCGATTCGGCAATCAATAGTTACACTCTTAAAAACCTAATTTCAAAAAGATGAAACAGTCAATGTTCGCTTTTTCTCTCAGAAAAACCCTGTTCCTGGCACTTTTCGCCATGTTGGCAATGGGTGCCTGTAAAAGCAAAAAGAAAGCAGTACAACCTGCACCAACTCCTGCCCCTCAGGAACAAGTAGTTCAACAAGCTCCCCCACAAGCTCCGGTAAGATCTGCCGAAGAAGTGGCCGCAGAAAAACTTGAGAATTACTTCAACGCCGTAGCAGCTGCAGGTAATCCCAATTCAGCAAACCAGTCCATTCAGGAAATCCTCGCGATGTTCTCCAACCAGGAGACTCCGGTCTTGATCGTGATCCACGAAGAAAACGGTATCAAAGACTACGACGAGCCTACCACTATCAAAAAATATCTTGATTACCTGAAAGACACCAAGAAAAACCTCAACTACATTTCTGATATCAGAATGGATGCCAGCGGCAAAGTGTCTGAATTGGAATTGAGAAGAAAATAAATATCACCACGCAAATCTGATTCGACATGTAATCGAGCATGAAGAAAGCTTCACAGTGAGGATTGATTTTCAGAAATGCGAGATTCCAAACGGCCTTTAAAAAAAAATATATTCATATGAAAAATAAATTGATTCTCTTCCTGGGATTGTTCCTTTCTGCCTCTGTTGCAGTAATGGCCCAGGATAATATCAGCCCTGCCCGTAAGCAGGCGATTGATTCCCTGGCTTTGGAAAAAGTAAAGGACCTTTCTAAATATATCTCCATCATCGGTAGCAAAGAGACACAATTCTCCGAAGCTAACCGCGTTATGGATAGAGCTGAAGAGCTTTTCGCTCCGGGAGCTGAAATGGGAGTTTCCTCCATCAACACCCAAGAAATCGCTTACTACAAAGTAAGAAGATACTTCGAGCGTCTGATGGCTCTCAACTATGACCGAGTAAATATCACCTGGTACGACATCCAGTACATTTCAGATCTGGAAAGACAGCCTGATGGCCGTTATGTAGGTGTTATCACCGTTTATCAGAGATTTGAAGGTACTTCTATCGAAACAGGCATGAACTACAAAGACACCACCAAAAAAGATATCACCATCTACGTGGAGAAAAAGCAGACTCAAATTGCCGGTCGTACTATCGAATTTTGGGACGTCATGTTAGGTGACGTTAGAGTGACTGAAACCTCAGCATGAGAAAAACCTTTCTGATTATTGCGTTTATTACCGCAATCATCTCCAATGTTCCGGGGCAGGGCTTAGGCGGCCCCGGAACAATTAAGGATGATGGCAAACTTGCAGCTTCAACGAAGCAACTCAACCAATTTTTTCGAAGATTCAACGGGGAAGAATCAATAGACGGAAACATTCGTTTTTATCCCGGCGATTCACTTTATAGAAATATCCCTTTGAGAAAAGGGTTTTTGAATATCCTGTTCGATAATCAGACTTCCTCTGTTTCTCCGGACCTCAAAAACCAGTTTATCCAAACTGCACTTTCCGAAGTTTACCCCCATTACCTGAATTTTCACAGAGAAGGATGGTATGCAGAAGTGGATACCGAGTTTATCTTCAAGGGGAAAAGAGAAAAAGTTACCCTTATCATGAAAATCCAGCAGGAAGGACTGGGGTATGAATGGGTGATTGACCAGGTCGTTTTCGAACCCTTCAAAGCACTCTTCAACAAACCAATCGGAGATCAAAAGGATTTTCTTCACCCACTCAGTCATGAATTGGGCTTCATGAATCTCAGAAGGGCATTCCAGGATTCAAACAAACCAGAATCTTTTACCGCCAATTCCTATGAGCCGGATTATCTGGCAATCTTCTTGTATGAGATGAAGCAAAACAACCTTCGATTTGAAACAGTCACGGGATTGAAATTCCACTTTTTTCAAATCCAAGGTTGGTATTTCGAAGTCAATCAATTCAACCGCCCCGGATTCAACACAGGATGGCTGATAGCTAACCTGGTAAGATTGGGCCCCGGGGACAAAGAGACAATTCTCAAGTACATTTATGATCAGGAGTAAATACTTACTGCTAACAGGCTTTTTTTTTCTTCTTAACCTTTCTCTTTCTGCCCAAACCATCAAGGGTTATACCAAAGAACAGGTGCAGGAATTTTCCGCCAAAGTGGAAGACCAAGTTAGGTTTTTGGAATACCTGCTCAACACGGTCGGCAGTGCCGAAACTTCTCCAAGAGACAAGGATGTAATCATCCGCGAAAGCTACCTGAAGATTTTTCGGGACGAAAAAGTCCAAGTGGAAGATGACCTCCTTCTTGACCGAAAAGTGGTCACCAACAAAGACGTTACGGCCTACCTGAAAGACATTGAGTTTTTCTATAAAAACGTTGAATTCAAATTTAAAATCAGGGAAGTAAAGCCCGCACAAAAAGAAAACGGAGAAGTCTTTTTCTTGGCTTCAATCGACCGGACCATTTCTGCTACCGCTCTTTCAGGAGAAAAAATCACCAATACCAAGCCCCGGTTTGTGGAAGTGAACCTCCAGGAAAAAAGCCAGGAACTTAAAATTGTCAGTGTTTATACGACAAAAGTCAGTAGGGATGAAGAATTGACCGCTTGGTGGGGATCTTTGGATACTCCCTGGAAGTCCTATTTCAGAAACAGATTCAGTCTGTCTGAAACTGATACAGCCAATCTGGATTGGCTTTACCGCTTCGTAAGTATTGACTCACTCAATATTTCAGGTAACACTGGGATTTCCGGACTTGCTCCGCTTTCCGAACTCCGGGACCTGAAAGTCATCAACATTTCCAATACAGCCATCACCGATCTCGGCCCGATTTCTAATGTGACTTTCTTGGAAAGTTTAAACATTTCAAACACCTCTACAGCTGATATTCAGTTTATCAAGTATTCTGACAGGCTGAAACATCTGGATATTTCCAACTCTGCAATTGAAGACATTTCCCAATTGCTAAATCTCAAAAGCCTGGTTTCACTTAAAGCCGAAAAAACTCCAATCATGAGTTTTGCGGTGTTGAATGAATTCAAAAACCTGATCCAACTCGATCTCACCGAATCCGGATTCAATAATCTGGAAAACATCAAGGACCTGAATAAGCTGGAAAATCTGGTTTTGAGCGGAAATTATATGATTAATTTCACTGCTTTGTCAGGTCTTTCATCTCTTAAATCCCTGGATTTGTCAAAGACAAACCTTCAGGACTTGAGCCCTTTTCAGGGATTGACTAATTTGGAAATACTGGATATTACCGGAAGTCCCGTTGCAGATATTACCCCGCTGGAATCTCTTCCCAACCTTAAGAAAATTGCAGCAGATGAGACTAAGTTGACAGCCTTGGCCGCTGACAATTTCGTCCGAAGAAAACCCGGCGTCCTCCTTATCCATCACGTGAAAGACTTGGAAAGCTGGTGGTCAGGACTTTCCGCAGAATGGAAAGAAGCCCTGAAAAAAAACAATTCCGCGATCACCAATGACTCACCCGGAATTGAGACGCTTACCCAGACTGTCACTGTCAGCGAGCTAAATCTCGACAGTGCTCAAATCGACAATCTGATCCCGATTACCCGGTTTGTGAATCTTTCGGTTTTGGATATTTCAAACAATCCAATCACAGATCTTTTGCCCCTGAGTGAAGTCAAAACTCTGGTAAAACTGAAAGGATCAAATACTTCTGTTTCAGACCTTTCTATCCTCAAGGAAAACGATCTTCTGGAATCCATTGATCTGGAACTCAGTCCAATCAAAAGCATCCGGGATGTTATTGCATTGCCCAAACTGACTTACCTCAATGTCAACGGAGCAGATTTTTCCAGGGATGAAGTTCCTGAAGTATTGATCCAAAGACCTGAAATTAATATCATTTATAGAACCGACGAACTCAATTCATGGTGGGAGGAACTCGATCCACTTTGGAAGGACCTTTTCAGAAAGCAGTTTACCCTGGGAGAAAACCCGGATAGAGACGAGCTTCACTCACTTACAGCCAAGCCTTCGCTTACTTTCGAGCGTGTAAGCATTCCGGACCTTCAGGCAATTACCGTGTTTTCAAATCTTAGAACACTCGAGGTTTTTGACGCTCCGATTTCCTCCGTTTCACCACTTAGTGGAATGAGCCTCTTGACCAAATTGAAACTTTCCCAAGTTCCGGTGACGGATTTTCTCCCATTATCTGGACTTTCAAAGCTCCAGGATCTAGACCTTTCCAACACAGGAATTGAAGGCTTGGCTCCAATCAGCAACCTGGTTGAACTGAAAAAGCTGAATCTTTCTGGCACAAATCTCAAAGTTCTCAAAGGACTGGAATCTTTGGTCGCCCTCGAAGAATTGGATGTGGCAAGCACAAACCTCAGATCCCTGAAACCCTTGGATGGCTTGAGCAGCCTTAAAAAATTGTCCTGCTTCAATACCAATCTGA
>DATIAI010000176.1:0-2522 GCA_035458065.1 Algoriphagus sp.
GCCGGCTGAAAAGTCGGCGTTTTTTTTTATACTCTAAGGGTTTAAGATCCCTTGGAGAGTTTTTACTTATAGGATAAGTTCGAGTTCCATACATTACCTAAAAGTTTTGACTAATTAGAAAGTAGCGTTAAGGTTTAGAAAATCGTTTTGGTCCAAAGTACTTTTCAACAAAAATGAGGTTGGCATGAAAAAGAGCATTTTGGTAGTTTGGTTTTGTTTTTTAGGAGTTCCAGGTTTTGCCCAAAGCGGTCTGGAGCTAAAAGGGTATTTTGGGGTTTCAGGAACACTCGTAGGGCCAAAAGCCGGAATGGTAGGAACTAACTCTGGGACAATGGACGGTTTAAAAGAATTTGGACTAGGGCTTTCTTATGGCTTTGGGCAAAAATTCCGGATAAATGGAGGTGTTAGTTATGCCTCAGCCGATGTTGAGTTTAGCCCACCACCTTGTCCCAATTGTTTAGGGGTGAGTGAATTGTATGTTCACAATCCCAAATTTGAAATGCTATCTGTTCCGATTTTTGCGGAATATTCCCTTACAAATTTCCTCTTTGTGGCAGCTGGACCAATTCTGGATTTTCAGCTTTCGGAATGGAATAATTTTTCTGATCAAAGTGGCTTGGGATACCTGATTGGACTGGGAGGAAAAGTGCAAAAGGAGAAGTTTGTGTTCTCTGTTTTTCCCAATTACAAAAGACATGGGGTTTTAATGTTTGAAGATCCTCAAGGAGCAAAAGAAACCTTGCAGGAGCTGGGGCTTCAGTTTGGCGTGGGGTATAAATTTTGATTTATTGGCGAAAAGCCAAAACCTTCTTTACACTTTTCCCCAGTCTATCTTTTGAGCTTTAAGCGGCAAATCCCTTATTCTGCTTCCCGTCGCATCAAAGATTGCATTGGCGATTGCTGCTGACACAGGTCCCATCGCAGCTTCTCCGGCCCCCATTGGCGGTGTGTCCGGACGGTCGATGAGATGGACTTCAAGCTCAGGCACATCTATCATCCTCAAGATTGGATAAGTAGCCCAGTCTACGCTCTTGATTCCATTTTGATCAAAGTTTACCTCTTCCAACATGGACCAGCTGGCAGCTTGGATCATTCCTCCTTCAGTTTGGTTGATAAGTCCATCGGGATTGATGATCAGTCCTGAGTCGATTACGCCGGTGAGTTTTTTGAGTCTGTAACTTTTAGATGCTTTGTCAATTTCTACTTCAGCCAAGACTGCAAAATAGGAAGTGGAATTTTTGTAGCGGGAATAGGCAATTCCAAAGCCGTTGCTGCCAGTTTTTTGCCTGGATTTCCAACCGCTTTTATCTCCCAATTTTTCCAAAACAGCTTTTGCACGAGGATCTTCCAGATTTTTTATTCTAAAATCGATCGGGTCCTTTTCTGCTTTATGGATCAATTCATCCAGAAATGATTCCATCGCAAACGTGTTCCCATACGCCCCAAGTCCTCTCAACGAAGAGACACGCAGCGGTCCGGAATAATTGTAGAGATGCAGCTGCTTGGCAGAAATTGAATATTCAGGAATTCCGTTGCGGTAAGACCCTGCCGAGAAACCGCCTTTTGTAAACTCAAAGGGTTTTTCCAGATGTCGGGCAGAGACGAAGCTTGCCGCTCTGCCATTGGGTCTGGTGCTGTGAGAATCCGACCAAACTGTAGTATCCCAAGCGGATAACTTTCCATCCGAATCCATCCCGGCTGAAAGCTGAAATGCCATCGTCGTGCCATAGGGTTCCCATTTGTGCTCATCTTCACGCATCCACTGAAGCCGGATATGCCTTCCGGGCAATTCTTTGGCAATCAGTGCAGCTTCTCCGGAGACATCATCTGCACCGTTTTGACCATAGCAACCGGATCCCGGAACTCCGATACAGCGGATTTTTTCTTCATCTAGGGAAAAAAGATCGGCTAAGGTTCCTCGTACAGGATAGACTCCCTGAGTTGCAGTCCAGACGGTCAGGAGATTTTCTTCCCAAAGGGCCAATGCACAGGAAGGCCCCATGGAAGCATGCATTTGATAAGGGCGGAAATATTCAGCCTGATGATTTATGGCAGACTTTGAGATCACTTCCGCAATCCCAGGTGAAGCCATGACTTCTTCTGGTTTACCGGATGTGTTCTTGATTGAGTCAATCAGTTGATCAGGAAGGATTCCAATCGGAGATTTTTCCCAAACTGCCAGGGATTTTAATTTTGACCAAGCCTTTATGGCCTGATATTCCCGCTCCGCGACAACTGCCAGAAAGCTTCCGTTCCGGATCACTTTAACTACCCCAGGCAAAGCCTTCACTTCTGTAAAATCAACGGAGGCCAATCTATCCTGGTAGGACGGCGGGTGAATCACTCGAGCATGAAGCATTCCGGGCATTCGTATATCATGTATGAAATGGGATTCTCCGTTTACCATTTTTCGGATGTCATCCCGTTTCAGGGATTGTCCGACGTACCTGTAGTTTTTCGGATCTTTTGGGACAGCTTCACCGGTAACGGTTCCTTCGATATATTTCCCCTCCAAAAGTTTC
>DATIAI010000177.1:0-2721 GCA_035458065.1 Algoriphagus sp.
CTGGCACTCAGATGCGTTATAACGTGGGTGGTTTGTGTAATCTAAGGAAGCGCAAACGAGCTGTAGATTTGACACATAGGAAAAACCATTGAAATGGCTTCTGAGACTAACTCTCACTACCATAGCCCACGGTTTAAACCGTGGGCTATGGAGCGATTCAATTCCCCTGATCAATGGCTTCAGCCATTTGAGAAGAGTCGGGCAATCTAAAGAATTGGGCGCCCGCGGTGGGATGATCGCACGGGGAAGTGACCAGAAGTTGTGAGGCGTTTGTTTTTTAAGGTTCCGTAATAATTAATCTTTCTTTTTTCCAATAGAAGGGAAAAAATTATGCAGGATACCAATACATAATAAGTATATTCCATCGTTAATCCCAAGAAGACATGGATAGGTACCACCTGCCATGTGGGATAGCAAAGACAAGGTTTAAAAAACCTTGAATCAGCCCAGAATAGTCCGAATGCGTTTTTTTCCTAACGAAAAGCTCCTGTAGCGATATCGATCTGACATTCGTTTTATCACTGAATACTAAACCACCTATTTTATGAGAATTGGATTTGATGCAAAACGTGCATTCAAAAATTTTACGGGACTGGGAAACTACAGCAGGTTTATTTTATCGTCATTGAGTTATAATTTCCCCGACAATGACTACCTGCTTTTTACCCCCAAGGTCCAAAAAGAAGCCGCCGAGATTACCCATGCCTGCTACAACCACAACCAAAAAACCATAATACCTACAGATCTCTGGAAACTTCCCGGTATATCCGGACTGTGGAGGAGCATCTTCCAGGGCATCAAACACAGCGAAAGCCAACTCGATATCTTTCACGGACTCAGCAATGAAATCCCTTTATTTAAAAACAAATCGACCAAATACGTGGTCACAGTGCATGATTTGCTCTTTTGTAGATATCCTGAGCTTTTCAACCCTATCGATGTACAGATTTATAAGTTGAAAATGGGACGATCCTGTAGGGCTGCGGATCTGGTAATCGCGGTAAGCGAACAAACAAAAAAAGACCTTATCACTTATCTTCAAATCGATCCCCTGAAGATAAAAGTAGTGTATCAGGGGGTACATGAAATTTTCCATCGGGAGGTTTGCCTTGACAAAAGTTTGGAGGTCAAGCGAAAGTATAATCTTCCGGACCGCTACCTGCTCTTTGTGAGCACGATCGACAAGCGGAAAAATGTGCAGTTGATTCTCCGGGCGCTCAAAGAGCGAAAAGACTGGAGCACCCCACTGGTAGTGGTGGGAAGACCTACTCCCTATCTGGAGAATTTAAAATCCTACATTGCTGAAAACGGACTACAGGGCCGGGTCACTTTCCTGCATGATGTCTCATTTGAAGACCTGCCAGCAGTATACAAAATGGCCCATGTTTTCATCTACCCGTCCTATTTTGAAGGATTTGGTATTCCTATAATTGAAGCCCAGCAGATGGGTGTGCCGGTGATCACGAGTACAGGATCCTGTTTTCGCGAAGCGGGTGGGAATGGAGCGCTCTATGGAGGGCCTGATGACACCTCCTCCCTGATCGCCCACATAGATCTGCTCAGCGACCAAAACGAGCGGGATACGCTTATTCAGAAAGGGTTTATGAACGTCAAGCGTTTTGACCAGCAGATCATCTCCAGACAGTTAATGGAAATTTATGGGGAAGTCATGCAGGTGAGTCAGGTAGGCTCTGCTTTGGTCCATTGATTTTCGTTGACGACTCCTTCGGAATAATCCCTTTTCTACCTTGTTGTGACTTCTCCCTGTAGTCCCAGTGCTACAGTACTATCCCATATGCTGTCCATTGTCATCTCCTCTGCTAATGCGGAATACCTTGCCGGTCTGAAATCAAACATCAGCGAAACCATAGGTTGTCCGTATGAAATCCTAGCCTATCCAAACGAAAGAGGGGCAAGAGGTATCTGTGAGGTGTATAATCAGGGAATTGAAGATGCCGCCTACGGGATTGTGTGCTTTATGCATGAAGACATCAGGATCCTTACACCTAATTGGGGAGAAGTCGTGTTCAGGAATTTCTCTGAAAACCCCAGCCTGGGTTTATTGGGAGTGGCGGGTGGAGACTATAAATCGCTGGCACCCTCCAGTTGGTTTAATTTCGAAGCCCGTTCAGACTTCCCGGGAAAAAAATATATCAATCTCATTCAGGGATTCCAGGATAAATCCAAAGAGCCCATTCATGAATTAAACAATCCAAGAGGCCAGAAACTCTCCAAAGTAGCCTGCGTGGACGGGGTCTGGATGTGTACCCGGAAATCGATTGCCCAGGAGATTAAATTTGACGAAAAGTTACTGAAAGGATTCCACGGGTATGATATCGATTATTCTATTTCGGTCGGCCAAAAACACGATGTCGCGGTGACCTTTGAAGTATTGATGCATCATTTCTCAGAAGGGAAAAGCACAAAAGGTTGGGTAGAGGCACAAATAGCGGTTCATAAAAAATGGAGTCACCTACTCCCCATCAACCTTACCGGCGCCTCTTTGACTCAATGTATGAGCCACGAAAAGCACTTTTTCAGGAATTTCCTGAATTACGCCAAGAGCCTGGGCATCCCAGAAAGCGGATTAAAACAAATCATCACCTCAGCCAAGGCATCTCCTGCCCTTGGCTTGGTGTTGTATTTAAAACTACAATGGTTTATTCACAAAATCTCCCTTAAAAAACACTGATACTCAGCGACTCCTACTGAGCTGCTTTC
>DATIAI010000178.1:0-8704 GCA_035458065.1 Algoriphagus sp.
TTCTTTGAAGGCTCAAATGGACGGATAGCATTGGTATTGTAATCTATCACGATTCCGGCCTCAGCTAGATTGGGGTAATTCTCAGACTCGAAGGCATCAAAATGGATACTTTGAACTTTCTTGGAGCGATTTCCCCGCAGTAACATGTGATTAAAAAAAATGCAGACTTCAGGGACAATCGGGCGACCGCCAATTTTGGCTGTGGCAATTTCTAAGGAAGTCATCAGATTCTCTCTTGCATCTGATCTCATGGCTGAAATCGGCAATTGAGCTCCGGTGAAAATCACCGGTTTATTCAATCCATGCAGCATATAGCTCAGCATGGATGCAGAATAGGCCATCGTATCGGTACCATGGAGCACTACAAAACCATCGTAGCTGTCGTAATTTTCATAAATAATGTAGGACATATCGATCCAATGACGCATCGTGACATTGGATGAATCGATAGGTTCCGGAAAAGAAATCACGGTAATCGCAATATCCATATTGGACAGGATTGGAATCTTTTCCAGAATCTGCCCAAAATTGAAAGGAACAAGCGCGCCAGATTCATCATAAGCCATCCCAAGCGTCCCTCCAGTATAAATGATCAAAACCGAAGCAGTTTTTGCGGTTTTGAGACCCGTGTTCAAACGGACGATTTTATAATTCATACTGTAATTTCCTTAAATAAATTTAATGCATTAGCCTTGGTAGCGATGGCAACTTCCTCTCTCGAAATTTGAAGTAAATCCCCAACTCTTTGTGCAATCACCGGTAAATAGGCAGGTGTATTTCTCTTTCCCCGAAATGGTACAGGAGCTAAATATGGCGCATCAGTCTCCAAAACCAGATTTTCCAAACCTATAAAGGGGATTACTGAATCCAGTCCACCGTTTTTATAAGTGGCCACTCCACCAATACCAAGCAAGAACCCGAGTTTGATAATTTTTTTAGCCTGTTCCAGAGATCCTGTAAAACAGTGAAAAATACCGGTGAGTGTACCGTCCTGAGCTTTTTCGACAATCTCAATCGTCTCATCAATGGACTCTCTGCAATGCAACACAATAGGAAGATTCTTGGCTTTTGCCCAACCGAGCTGAATGTTCAAGGCTTCCTTTTGGATCTCAAAAGTAGTTTTGTCCCAATACAAATCTGTCCCGATCTCACCTACTGCAGCAAATGACCGCCTGCTCAACCAATCTTCCATGATGTAAAGTTGCTTCTCAAAATCGTCCTTCACATCACAGGGATGCAAACCCATCATAGGGATACATAGATCACCGTATCGGGATTCACACTCCAGCATCCTCTCGATGGTATCGACATCCACATTGGGCATGTAGATTCTCTCGATACCTGCTTCTCTGATTTCTTCAATGACCTGATCGCGGTCGGAATCAAACTTTGTGGAATAGATATGAGCGTGGGTATCGATCAGGTTCATGGGTAATTGCGGGACTTCCATTGTACTTTGCCGGGCCAAAAGTAATAAAGAATCGTCAGGCTGAGACTTTGAATTTGGTAAATGTCAAAGAAAATCAGCGGAAAAAGACCAATCCTTTGTCCTGCCTTTTTCGCAAAAAAGTTTAAGAACAACGATTGAGAAACAATTTTCAAAATCCATATAACTACACCCATTTTCCATTCCAAAGCGATTAACGCGATCACCGAAGGGAAAAAAAGAAATTGGATACTGAGTAGAATTTTCCACGGTAATGAAAGTGTCATTGCTCCTGCCAGCCATCGTTTTCGCTGATGAAGGAGAGATTTCCAGTTTTTCTCAGCCTTAGTTTTTACCAGAAAATTCTCTGTAACCTGATGCCGGATTTTAAATCCTAAACGTCGAATGGATCTTGAAACTTCCAGATCTTCGGTGAGTGAAAATCGAATCCCTTCAAAACCTCCACTATTCAGGTAGGCAGTTTTGCTGATTACCATGTTGTTTCCCAAACCTGTGGTAGGCAAATCCAAATCAGTGACGATTTTGACGATTCCCAAGGTGTTCCACCAGTCAATTTCCTGCATTTTTTCAAAATGACGGGAGCTATTCACCTGAGTAATTCCTATCACCATCCCTGTTTCATTATCAAAACAAGAAATGCCTTCCCGAATCCAGTTTCTCGGAAGTTGGCAATCTGCATCTGTAAAAAACAAATACTCTCCTGAGGCTTCTTTTCCCAAAATTGCCAAGGCATTGGCCTTGCCATTTTTGTGATAGAGCCCTGCCTGACTTGAAGTGATTGAAATCAATCTTCGATAGGAGCTGTTTTTAACCCAATCTTCAATAACCTTTGCTGTTAGATCACTGCTTTGATCATCTGCTATCAGAATTTCAAGTTTTTCTGGGGGATAATCCAATCCGGATAGACTTTCCAAAAGCTGAGGCAAAGTTTGCTCCTCATTTCGGGCCGCAATCAAGATCGATACCTTTGGGATGTTGGCTGTTTTTTTAAAATGATTTTTCCAGTTAGTCTTCAAAAAGAACAGCAAAAGCACATATTGGACAACCAGTAATCCTGCAAAAAGGCCAAGCCAAAGCGTAATCATAACAGGGAAGTTTCAAACTTCCGATCGATCAAAAAATCAAGAAATGCCGGGAGGACTTTGGGCAAAACCTCCTTGGTCTTTTGCTGATCGTGAAAAAGCACAATGCTTCCCGAACGAGTATTTTTGACACTATTCCCCAAAACCCGAGTGGCATCAAGAGATCGGTCATAATCTCCGCTGAGGACATTCCACATCACGATTTTTTTGGACTGCAAAATTGCTTTCGCCTGTGAAGTCTTCACCAAACCATATGGCGGACGGAATAGCGCTGTTTGTATCCCGAGTATTTCTTCCGCTATCCTATCAAATGATTGGACACTTTTCAGATAAACCAAATCCTGGGTTTTCCAGCCATTGCAGTGATTGAAGGTGTGATTGCCAATGCGATGTCCTGCCTGGATTACTTCCCGCGCCAGTTCTGGAAATTTCCGAACATTGTCCCCTACCATAAAAAAAGTTGCTTTTTGAGCTCTTTTCTCCAACTCATTCAGCACAAAGTCTGTCACCCCAGGCACTGGTCCGTCATCAAAAGTGAGGTAAACTTGATTGCCTGAAGGATTTCCCTCCCAAACCCTCTTTGGAAATAGCAACTGAACAGTCCGGGGTACAGTATGCCAAACCATGACTTACCTAATTCTTAAACTTAGTAAGGTCAAATCATCACGCAAAGGCACATCATCTGAAAATACCTGCATCTGACCAAAAAACTCTTTGTGAAAATCCTCAGGATCCATTTTGAGATGGGCATCTACAAACTTGTGAAATCTTTCCTCCCCATACTCCTCTTCCATCGGATTCATTGATTCGGTCAATCCATCAGTGTAAAGGTGGATAGTGAAATTTTCCAGGTTTTCACGAAACCCAATTTCCAAAAAAGGAAGCTCCTCAAAAGCACCCAAAATCGTGGTTCCCGCTTCCAGAAGCTCACTTTTCTTACTTTTTTCCCAGCACAGGATTGGGGGGTTGTGACCTGCATTCACATACCGAAGCTGCTTTGTTTTGAAATTATATTCCCCAAGGAAAAAGGTGATAAACCGCTCTCCTTTGGTATTTTCGATCAGAGTATAGTTAAGCTGGTGAATGATCACGCTGAATTCCGCATCGCTCCGCAGCAAAGTCCTCAAGGCCGCTTGGAAATTGGACATCAAAAGAGCTGCTGCGATTCCTTTTCCTGAGACATCCGCAATACAGAAATAGACGATATCCTTTGATTTTCGGATCAGATCGTAATAATCCCCGCCAACCATGCTATGCGGAAAATAGGTCACCTTCGCCTTGAGCTCATCTGTATATGGAAGAGATGAAGGAAAAAGCATCTGCTGAACTTGCGAGGCAATGGCCACTTCCCGATTTAGCACTTCTTGTTGGAGTTGTTTCCTGGCAAAACGTTTGTTTTCCAAAGCAACTACCAAAATATTGGTCAAAGCTTGGGTAAAGTCCAGATCCAACTCCCGATCCATGGATTTTCTTTTCAGAAAAAGAATAGCCAGCATCTTGTCTTTATGATAGACAGGTAGGTAGGTCTCCAATTCTTCAAAAGTGTACTCATCACTGAGTTGGATCTGAAGTTGCCCGGTATCCTTTTGGTCAACGACGTGCTCGGCTTCAAGGATCAGGGGAACTTTTCCTTTTACTCCATGTGAGATTTTTCTTTCAAAAATTTCATCCTTGGACACATATAATATCAGTGACTTGATATCCAGGTGAATAAGGCACGTAAATTTAAAAATATTGACCAAAACCGTCTCAGACTGATTTTCATTGATTGCCTGAGTGATTTCCAGAAGCGCCTTCAGCTCCAGTTCTTTGCGTTGGTATTTGTAGGTTTCGTCGATCAAGGATTACAGTGCGTTGTGGGCCATCAGCCCTTTTTTAGTCGCAAGAAAATAGAGGTTTTTTCCCTCCGAATAAATGTCCACTTCATCAAATCGCTCCTCATCAGGCGAACTTAGACATTTGATCATGCCTTCCTGATACAATGCATCCAGTGTTTCAAGTAGCACCTGATCTTCCCAGCCAAGCGATTCCTTTACATAATTGTAAGGTTGGACAAAGTACAACTCATCCAGCAAGTCAAATTCCGCGTCACTCATGATTTTTAATTCAGAGGCTAAAATAAGCATTCTTCAATTGGTGCGTCCTTTCCAGACAAATTTTCCCCTCCAAGTACCCAAAGCAACCCCTATCACATAAACAGGATGAGTTAAACCCGTTTTTAGAAAATCCCAAGGAGAAAGTCTTACCCCAAGACATTTCAAAACTTTGCCCAAAGCATTTTTTTCAGCTGAAAATTTTCCAGTCCAAACTATTGTAAACACAACTATTCCATACCATTCGAATCCAAGCAGAACAAAACTCCCCAGCCAAATCAATTGGAAGATAAATGAGATTATCGCCGAAAGTGCATGACCAAAATCCCGATGGACCTTCCATTTTCCGGCCCACCTCACCCTTTGATTTAGCAGAGCAGAAAAATCCGACTGGGGTGCAGTGAAAACCAGATTTTCTGAAAATGGAAGGTAAACACAACTTCCTTTTCCAAACCGGGAAGAAATTTTCTTCAGCAAAAACTCATCGTCCCCAGACAATTGCTGAAGATTCCCCTCATAACCATTGACTTCAAGAAATGCAGATTTTCTGTAAGCCAAATTGGCTCCACTGCACATAAGTGGATTATTTCTATTGAAAAAAAACTGGGTTAGCAGTAAAATGCTACTCCATTCGATCTGCTGAAACCGCCGAAAAAATGTAGTCTGGCCTTCGCTGATGATAGGACCGGCAACAAGCTGGATTTTCGGGTTTGCAAATGGAGTAATCATCCTTTGTATCCAGTTTTTGGGAAATCTGCAATCGGCATCTGAGCAAAGGATCACTTCGCCTTCAGCATTGAGGATTCCATATTCTAAGGCACTTTTTTTCCCAGTTCCGGGGCTTTGCAAAACTTTTATTCTCGGGTCAAGGCTTGTTTTCCTTTTCAAAAAGTGAAAAGAATCATCCTCGCTTTGATCATCCACGAGAATAATCTCAAGCTTGGGATAATTGATTTTTAGGATTTCATCAGTTAGTCTGTCCAGATTTTCCATTTCATTTCTGAAAGGAATTAACAAAGTTACCGTAGGATATTCACCAATAGAATCGGCCTGAGGGATTGGATTTGGCCATTTTTTCGCAAACCAACTCAGCAATACAAAATAGCACAGTGTCCAAAGGAGGTAAAAACTGATCATCTTTTCGGCTAACTTGCGAAGGTGAGTAAAGAAGAGAAAAAAGCCCCAAATGAAAAAATCATACTGGGAATCGATCCTGGAACAACCGTGATGGGCTACGGGTTGATTTTGACTGAAGGGAAAAAATATAAAATTCTGCAATACGGGGTCATTCACCTCAAAAAATACGAAACCCACGAGCTGAAACTTAAAAAGATCTTTGAGCGGATTTCAGGAATTCTCGATGAATTTGCGCCTGATTCAGTCGCATTGGAAGCTCCCTTTTACGGAGTAAATGTGCAATCCATGCTCAAACTCGGCCGGGCACAGGGTGTAGCCATGGCAGCGGCACTTTCCAAAGAAATTCCGATCACAGAATATTCACCCAAAAAAGTCAAGCAATCCGTGACGGGAAATGGAAATGCCTCGAAGGAACAGGTGGCAGCTATGTTGCAGACCCTTCTCGGAATCACAGAACTGCCCAAATTGCTCGATGCAACGGATGCCTTGGCAGTTGCTCTTTGCCACCATTTCCACGAAGGAAGGTTGCAGACAAGCGGGCGAAATGAAGGTTGGAAATCATTTATTGAGGATAATCCAAACCGGATCAAAAAATAAATCCCGGCCTTTTCGGACCGGGATTACTTTTAAGGGATTATTTCAGTTTAGTTTCCTCCAAAGGTATAACCCAGGGATATTTTGAAAACCTGGTTTTTCACATCAGTATCATAATAATTGAGTGAGGTAAATCCAAGGTCATAGCTAGCCTGGACATTAAAGCCCAATGGCAGTTTGGCCTGTGCACCGAATACACCTCCGATGTCATATCCTTTGATGGCTTCCGAACTGTCGGAGCTCTGATCTCCCAACTGATAATCGCTGGAAGCAAAAACAGAAGCTTGCGGTCCGGCAAAAATATTGAGAGCAGGGATCAATTTCAGTCTGACCAAAACCGGAATATCGATATAGCCCAATTTCTCTTCTATGGCATCTCCGGTACCTGCTTGAGTGCCTTTGTAGCCTTTTTGGGAATATTGGATTCCCGGTTCGATCGAAATAAAATCAGCTCCAATCGTGTAGTAAGCCCCAATGTGAAATCCTGATTTTGCATCAAAATTGGTATTGGAGAAGTTGGAAGAATTATAACCTGCTCTTACTCCAAATTGAGCTTGGGCTGCGGTCGCTAATCCGACCAGAAAGAATACCAGCAAAACTTTTCTCATGATTCAATTATTTTTAATTTCCATAAAACTAACGCAAGATTGCTCATTTCTTGTTTAACCCCTACTTTTTAAAAAGCACAAATGGAAAAAATTTTCGGAATGTTTGATCAGTTTCCTGATTTGGGGGATGAAGCCAAAAGTGCTTTTTCAGATCAACTGGAACTACTTTCAGCAGAAAAGGGGGAATTATTGGAGAAAGAAGGAAAAGTTTGTAACCACCTTTATTTTATCAAAGAAGGTTCAGCCAGAAGCTTTTATATCCGTGAAAACCGCGACATCACGGTGTCATTTTCATTGGAAGGGGAATTTGTAACAGCGATGCATTCCTTTATTTCCAGAAAGCCTTCTTATGAAAATATTGAAGTCATGGAAAAAACGACCGTTGCCAAGATCAGTTACAGTGCACTTTTAAAACTTTTTGAAAAAAACCGTGACTTGGAGCGTATCTACCGCCTGATTTTGGAACAGTACTACATCACTTTGGAGGAGCAACTGATTTTCGCAAAATTCAAATCAGCAAGAGACCGATACCTCGACCTGATGGAATATCGGCCAAAAATCATACATAAAGCTTCTGTGGGGCAAATCGCTTCCTATTTGGATATGAGTATTGAAACACTCAGTCGAATCCGGGGAAAGATTTGATTATTTGACTTTTCTCAACAGATTATTCTTTGGGCAAAAGGTATTTTTGAAGAACCAGTTTACCCCAAACCCCAAAAAACCATGAGAAAATTATTTCAGGTTCTCTTGATTCCTGTTTCCGTTTTTGGATTTTTATCGTGTGGCACCAGCTCCAACGAGCAGACTTTTGACTCTTCGAAATTGGCTCGGGCCAGCCAGGAAGAGGTAGAAAAAATGATTGAGGACTTCATTATGGCAGAGGATTCCAGCACGATAGAAATACCTGCTGGATTTTATGAACTGAGTACCCAATTGATTTTGGACAACAAAACTGCGATCAAAATCAAAGGTGCCGGAATGGATCAAACCGTTCTTTCCTTCAGAAATCTCAAGTCTGGAGGAGAAGGTGTGAAAATCGTGGGAAAAAATATTTCTGTCGAGAACCTAACCATTGAAGACGCTCCGGGAGACGGGATCAAAGCTCAGCATACCGATGGAATTACCTTTCGGAGGATCAATGTCACCTGGACCAATGGGGACAAATCCAAAAACGGAACCTACGCCATTTATCCAGTCCAGTGCAAGAATGTGATGATTGATGAGTGTATAGCCTCACATTCCAAAGATGCAGGAATCTACGTGGGCCAATCCGAAAACATCGTAGTCAAAAACTCACTCGCATTTGGCAATGTAGCCGGTATTGAGATCGAAAACTCCGACAATGCAGAGGTATTTGGCAACACTGCAAGAGACAATACGGGAGGAATTTTTGTATTCAACCTACCTGGCCTTCCCAAATCTGATGGCAAAGGCACAAAAATCTATGATAACGACATCTTTGACAACAATCATGAAAACTTCGCAACTCCAATCGGAGAAGGACCAAACGGAAACACGGTCACCATGGTACCGCCAGGTTCAGGTATTGTTCTTTTGGCTGCCAAAGAAGTAGAGGTTTACAACAATCGAATCTTCAGGAATAAAACTACCGGTGTGGCGATTGCCAGCTACCAAATCACCGGCTTCCCTGCAGAAGCTCCAAATTGGTCCCCATATACGGTGGATGTCTATATTCATGACAACACCTACGAAAGAAAGAAATTGTCCATGCCTGACCTC
>DATIAI010000179.1:0-7388 GCA_035458065.1 Algoriphagus sp.
AGATCCTCGATCGTACCAGACTTGAGATAACGGTCGCTGGCATGCATGGTCACGACGCGCTCTGACACGTCATACAACAAGTCAAGCGGATCTTCACCTGCCAAGAAGGTATTGCTTGGGTCATAATTGACACCAAAGTTGGGATGGTGAATGCTGTTTACAAGTTTGGTGAAAATCGCCCTCTTTTGTGCAAATTCAGGGTATTCCCAAAAGTCATCCTTGTAGTGATTTTCTATGATCAGCGTGATTCCCAAAGATTGCGCATAAGGAAGACAGGCCTCGATGCAGTCTTTGGCCAACTTTATACCTTCATCCACGGACAATTCTGGGCGGTATTGACCTGAGAGCACACGGCAGTATTTTCCGCCCAATACATCAGTCATCTCAATCCAGCGTTTTTGTTTTTCGATTTCCTTGTCCCGAAAAGCTTGATCCCGATGGGTAAAGTCCGGAGAACAGCACATCATGGGGATAACCATTCCTTCATTTTCGACCATTCGACGAAATTGAGGCCAGTTTTTTTCATTCTCCATTTCCAGAAATCCTGCATACCACTCCAGTCCGTCGATTTCAAGAGGTGCCGCCAGTTTCACCCAGTCGGCGATTTTCATACTTCCGTCTTTGCAAAGGGCCTGCATAAAGGCCTTGGGAAATGCTGCTAATTTTGGCATCGTCAGATTCTAAATACTGTGATTATTTTATTGTGCTGGTGTCTTTTGGTGCATTTCTGCCGATCATCGGGTATTGCTCGAGGTCTACTACTTGACCGCTGATTGGACCGCTTTCGTCAGAAAGCCAATAAATTACGGCTGCAGCAATCTCCTCCGGCCAAAGAATTCTTCCTGCCGGAGCATAGATGTCAGGCAGTCCTTCGTACCAGGTTTCGGATAGTCCGTGGTCTTTTTTGCGCTCGCGCTCCCGTTCGGTCAAAACCCAACCAGGATTGATTTGGTTGACCCGAACGCCATATTCTCGGATTAAAACATCCCCGAGATTACGGGTCATGGTCATCAGGCCGCCTTTGGAGATGGAGTAAGCAAGCAAATTTGGCTCACCGCTCCAGGCATTTACCGAACCGATATTAAGAACACAGCCTTTATTTTTTGTGAGTTCAGGAAGGGCCTCCTGAATCAGGAGGAAAGGAGAGATCGTATTGATGTCCAGGATTTTCTGGAGAAAAGCCCGATCGGTGTTTTCCACGTTGGAAGTAATCACCCACGCCGCATTGTTAACTACTGCGTCAAGCTTTCCAAAGGATTCCAATGCAAGTTTAACCAACCGCTCCGGACATCCTTCTGCGGAAATATCTTCACAGTGAAAAACCGCATTTTCAGACCCAATCTCTTCCAAGACTTCCAAACCCAAAAACTCTTCCAGTCCGTGAAGAACAACTTTGGCTCCTTCAGCTACGCAACGCTTTGCAATAGCTTTTCCAATCCCAGTCGTGCTGCCGGTGACAATGATGACTTTGTCCTTAAGACGCATATCAGACTGGTTTTAGCACTGATTTTACGACCTGCCCCGAGTGCATTTTTTCAAAAGCCTCATGCCATTCAGTAATCGGCCAAACTCCTCCAATTATTGGTTTCACGTTCAATGCACCGCTCGCCAAAAGGGCAATAACTCTTTCCCAAATCGGCCAGTTGTGACTGAAGCTTCCTTGAAGACGGATATTTTTCTGTACAATCGGGTCGATGGAGAAATTGAGAGGCTGAGGTCCCCATCCCACTTTGGTGATCTGACCATTTGGACGGACGATTTTCATTGCGATTTTCAGCGTAATGCTGTGGCCGGCTGCGTCGATAATTAAGTCTGCACCCAATCCGTCACGTTTTTTGGCCCATGCCTCAGCGGCATCTTCGCCGATCAGCGGTTCACAACCATACGATTGCTTGGCAATCTCCAATCTTGCCCGGTCGCCTTCCAGACCAAGGAGTCCAACCTCTGCTCCGCAAAGTCTTGCCATCGCTGCGCAAAGGATCCCAATGGTACCGGGACCGATGACAATCACCCGATCTCCTGGTTTGATGCTGGAATTTCCAACCACTGAATTGTAGGCGACACAGCAAGGCTCGGTCAAGCAGGCTTCTTCGAAGGAGAGGTTTTCAGGCACATTGTGGAGGCAGCGCGCAGGAACTCTGACGAATCTGGTCATGGCACCATTTACGCCATAGCCAAAGCCTTTTCGAGTCGGATCAAGGTTGTAAAGCCCCACCTTACTCATCGGGTTTTGGGCATCGATCACGGCGGCAGTTTCACTTACCACACGGTCGCCGACTTTCCAGCCAGAAACTCTTGAACCCAATGCTGCAATTTTTCCTCCGAACTCATGGCCCAAAACCACCGGGTAATTTACCGGCCAGCTATGGTCTGAAGTCCACTGGTGGAGGTCGCTTCCGCAAACACCCACATTTTCCACTTCAAGGAGAATATCCTCATCTCCGATCTCGGGAACCGGAATTTCCCGGATTTCTACAGAATATTTTTGTTCGGAGTAGTTGACTACTGCCGCATTTTTAGTGCTTGACATGGGATTAGGCTTTTATGGGAAAAATTGTTTCTTGGGCGTGAATTGCTTCGCAGATCATTCGAAGGGAAGCTTCCAGATTTCCGTCTGCAGTTTTGAAAGAATCAGCATCAATCGTCAAAGGAGCACCAAGCACTACCAATGGAGCACCATATTGAGGGCATTTGATTGCCTGCTCCAAAGAGAGTCCGCCGACAGCCTGAACAGGAATATTTACTGCCGCAACTACTTCACGAAGTTGGTCCAATGGGCTTGGCATACGAAGTCCTGCGGCTGCTATTCCTCTGCGCTCATCATATCCGATGTGGTGAATTACATAATCGCAGCCTAAATCTTCCAAAAATTTGGCTCCTTCGATCATATCCGGGCAGATCATATTGTCACCCATCACTTTGACTCCAAAGTCTTTGCCTGCTTTGACCACACATTTGATGGTTTCGGCATGGGCACGGGCCATTACCACGACGTGAGTGGCGCCGGCTTTTGCCATCATTTCGGCTTCCAGATAACCTCCGTCCATAGTCTTGAGATCGGCTACGATCGGCACTCCGGGAAAAGCTTCTCTCAGCTTTCTTACTCCATGAAGGCCTTCAGCCAAAATCAAAGGAGTGCCTGCCTCGAGCCAATCCACTCCGGCTCTCATAGCCAGGGCTGCGGTTTCAAGGGCTTCATCGATATTCGTCAGATCCAGGGAAATCTGTACAATAGGTTTCATATATTTTTCAGGTTTGGATTAAATAGCCGGTTTATAATTTAGAAATTATTCTGTCAGATAATACCCTGATCTGACATTAAAGGACTATCCTTCAACTTTGCTCAGGATACATTTTTTTCGCAGTCGTTTCCAAAGTCTGAAGATTCATAGTGAGATTTTCCAGAAAAAAGAAAAACCCCCAATAAGCCAGACTTTTTGGGGGTAAACTTCAATGAGAAGTGACGAATGGAAATTGCTGGTATTTAGTTTTGCAATCGGGCTTGAATCTCTTGAATCAGACCGTCATACTTTTTAAGAATCCGTGCCCAATCCTGGAATTTTTCATCGTCTTTGACTGTGACAGGGCTCTTTCCGTCCAAAAATGCTTCTTGGCTTACCAACTTGACAGCATAGGCCAGTTGGTCGGAATTACCTCCGCTAGATACAATCACCCGAGTCCGAATAATGCTGGATTGGAAGTTTTGAACCTGCCAAGAGGTGGTCAGATATCCGGTATTGTAATCGACTGTTTCCAGGATGTCAAAGTAACCGGTGATGATAGAGCTGAGGATTTTCCATGATTCCTCCGGTGCAAGTCCGGCTTTCACAGGAACAGTGATCCTTACGTTTGCCAAATCAGAAGAAACTGAGGAAGTATAGGCCTCATCCACCACCATTTCAAGGAAATCGGAAGCCGGGGGTTCCTGCATATTGGCTTGGTTACAATAGTTTTTTACATAGCGGATGTATCCGTCTTTGATCACGCGGATTTCTACGCAGGAATTTTTGGCAACTTTCAAGTCATATGAACCATTACCCACACGCTTACCACCGATTTCGATCGCAGCGTCATTTGGTGCTGTGGTGATTTTTACCAATCTGTCTTCTAAAAGCGCTTTGTCTCTGACCGGAGGCTCGGCATCTCCTTCTTTATTACAGATTACTTTTTCATAATTGACATAGCCATCCTTGTTGACAGTGACGGTGACGCAATCCCCAAATGGTACTTTGATGTCCTGATTTCCTCTGCCAAGGGTAATTCCGTTTGCGGCAACTGTGGCATCGGCAGGTGAAACTTCCAGTCTTACCTGTCGGTCTTTCAGGATAAAGTGATCCTTCATTGGAGGGGTTTCCTTGTCAGCCTGGTTGTAGTAAACTTTCGTGGCGGTGACAAAACCCGGTTTTTTCACCTCAACTGTTAAGAAGCGGTCTTTTTGAACATACAGGTATATTGCTTTTGTGCCGATCATGCGGCCATCCACAAATACTTCTGCATCAAATGGTTCTGCTGTGATATCGACTTGTCTGGTGTCGAGCGAAATCCGCTGCTCTTTATCCCATTTGAGGTCTTTGTTGTACTCTTTAATTACCGACTGATATCCCGGTTTGGAGATTTTCACGCGGTTTTTGGAATCCTTTTCAAGTTTTAGCTCCACCGTTCCGGTTCCCAATTCCTGCTTATCCGAATCATCATAATCATTGAGCAAAATGAATTTTGCATCAGAATGATCCGCAGTAAGCATTATTTTTTGGGAGAAGGACGAAAAAGCAAAAAGGGTGAAAGAGATGAAAAGAAGTAAAGATTTATATTTCATTTGTTTATAATTTGTTTTTTATCGACCACATGGAATGCCCTGGATAATCATCCTCCTGCGTGAGGAGCTTCTCTCATGGGCATTTCATATTCTTTTGTTTGGGTAATTGAGACTGGCAAATAATTCAATAAGAATTATTTATGCAAACCTCCGGTGTCAATATAATGCAATTTTTCTGTGCTCAGGACCAGGCTTTCTTCAAAAAGTTCAACCAATTCCCATGCATGACCTTTTTGACATCCTCTTCAGAGTACCCTCTTTTTCGGAGCAAGTCCGGAATTTTTTGAAGATCTGCAATAGTTTCCAAGTCATAGGGACTCTGTTCTGTTCCAAATGCTCCATCCAAATCGGAACCGATGCCGATATGGTTGGCATTGCCGGCAACCTGGCAAATGTGATCCAAATGATCCAAAACTGTAGATATGGAAACATTCCGTTCCTGCGGCGTTGATTTACCGCGAACCCACCCCGGACTGAGCATCCAGGCATCAAATGCTCCACCGATTACAGCTCCCCGATCAACCAGAGCTTTGATCATTTCGTCGGAAAACTGACGATTGTGATCCACCAGAGCTCTCACATTGTTATGACTTGCCCAAACCGGACCTTGGTAAATTTCCAGCGCATCCCAAAATGCCAAATCGCAGAGATGGGTGGCGTCCAAAATGATCCCAAGTTCATCCATCTTCCGAACCAATTCTTTTCCCTGCAAACTCAAAGGGGCCGAAGAATCCGTCCCAAAAGCATATCTACCCGGACCATAATGAGCCGGTCCCAAAGCCCGAAGGCCACTTTCATAGGCTTTTTCCAAATAACCCAAATTCACGATAGAGTCGGCACCCTCGAGCGAAAGGATAAATCCAACCGGCTTGGTAGCATTGTCTCCTCCGTTATTCCATAATGCCAAATGAGTTTCCAGTTGGCTCCAATTGCGAATTTGGGCCATTTCCCCTTTTTCAACCATGGCCTGATACCACGCCAACTGACCTTGGGTTTGTGCCCAAGCTTGCTCGGGAGAGTGCCAGCCTGGTAGTGAATTGTCAGGAGCGACAAATCGTCCAATCTGAGTGGCCACGACCATGCCTATATTCCCTTTTCGAAGCTCAGGCAAAGAAACTGTTGCATTTCCACGATCCGGTTTGTCGGTTAGACCTATTTCCCTGAGGTTGATTTCGGAAACTGGACGGGTGAGATCCCGGTTCCACTCCAGAGCATTCATACTCAGATCGAGGTGGGCGTCGATTGTAAACATGGCTTAGAAACTTTGAAGGATAAAAACAGTGGGAATTTTATGAAGGTCGACAGGATGGTTTTTCCAGTCGGCGATAGTCTTGGTTTGGATAAATTCATCCGCAGCCGTTAGATTTTTGGCTATGCAAAGCTTAGTCAGTGGGGCCAAAGTCGAAAGCAGATCTTCGAGAAGCTGATTGTTGCGGAATGGAGTCTCCATAAAAATCTGGGCTCGTTTTTCTTTCACCGATTCGGCTTCCAGTTTTTTCAAAGCGATGGCCCTTTCCTTTTTATCAATCGGTAAATATCCGTGAAAGGCAAAGGACTGCCCATTGAACCCAGAACCCATCAGCGCCAAAAACATGGAACTGGGACCGGAAATCGGCACCACCTGAATCCCTTTTTGATGGGCATAGGCCACGGCAATGGACCCCGGATCGGCAATGCCTGGACAGCCCGCTTCTGAGATCACCCCAATATCCGCTCCGTTCATCAGCGGCTGCATCAGACGGTTGATCGACTCTGGAGGAGTTCCTTTGTCCAGAATTTCCATGTGCACTTCCTCCAAATTGACCCCCAACTTCAGACTGGAAATGTAGCGTCTAGCTGAGCGGGGATTCTCGACGAGGAATATTTTGGTATGGGCAATGACCTCTTGCACTTGGGGAGAAATAACCCAATGGGCTGTGTTTTCGGCCAAAACATTGGGAATTAAGAAGAGCTTTCCTTTCGGCATTTTGGTATTTCGAGATTGGGGGCGAAAGATAAAATTTAAAGCCCAAAATCATTAACTTTTAAAAATTCAACCAACTCAAATTTTATGCATGTGATCAAGAAATTCAGCTTTCTGATTCTTTTCGTTTTTATTAGTTTATCATCAAACGCCCAACAACTTAAAGCTCTTGTAGGAGGAACCTTAATCGATGGTTTCGGCGGTACTCCAATTCGCAATTCCGTCATTATCGTCGAAGGGGAACGGATCAAAGCCATTGGCCAAGTCGGAAGCCTGGAAATCCCGGCAGGTGCAGAGGTCATTTCCACTGAGGGGATGAGCGTTTTGCCAGGTCTTTGGGACATGCATGTTCACTTGATGCTCAATGGGCACAGCGATTATACTCATTGGGACAGCTCTTATATCGATGTGTTTGAATCCGTGATTATGCCTTCTTCGGCTCACCAATTATTGATGGCGGGAGTGACCAGTGCCCGAGATTTGGGAGCTCCTTTGGAAGCAAGTATCAACGTCCGCAATAGAATCAACAAAGGTGAAATCCCTGGTCCGACGATTTATGTGTCAGGGCCGTTTATTCAAAAGGCGCCATATCCAAATACGGAAGAATTC
>DATIAI010000180.1:0-2302 GCA_035458065.1 Algoriphagus sp.
CGCGGAGAAGATGCCATTGACTTCGTCCAAAGAACAGATGTAAATGGATTCAAGAGCAAAATCTCCTCTTCCTACCTGACGGCCACAACAATGCTGGAACTGGACTTTGGCAAGATGAATGACCAAGGCCGAAGAGGAATGAGAATCGCCGCCGGACCTTATGTCGGCTATCGATTGGGTGGGCAGTCCAAATATGTTTATGAAGAAATTGGCGGATCAGGCCGTCAGAAAGACAAGGAAGCCACCGGACTTTATCTGGAAAACCTTCGCTATGGTGTCAGAGGTGAGTTGGGAGTGGGAAGAGTGAAATTCTTCACCACCTACGATTTGAATGAGCTTTTCCAGGAAGGAAAAGGCCCTGCACTCAACCCGATTACATTCGGAATTGTATTTTAAAAACTTCCAGGGGAGAGCCATCTCCCCCTTTTTCTCCTGCTTTTAAACTGAACCAATTATGAAATCGCTTGGCATAACAGCCCTTTTATTTGCTCTCTTATCATTCCCTCTTCTAGCTCAGGAAAAAACCGCCATGGAAGGCGAAAAAACAAAGGTCTACACCATGTTTGGTAAAACCTGGCAAGTCACCAAATATTCTGATGGTTCTAAAATCTACGAATGGGACATCGAAGATATTGACTACACTAATTACCAAAGTCACAAATCCTCCAAATTCTCATCCAACTTCATGGAACCGGAAGTCGGAATCAACATTTGGCCATCTGACAAAGGCGCTCCGGCAGTGAAACCATGGGGCAGCTGGTATGTGGCTCTGAACACCACAGGTACTTGGAAAGCGAGTAAAAATTTCCATCTAAAGTCAGCTCTCGGAGTGAACTGGTACAACTTCAAATTCGAAGACACCGACATCATTGCCGTCAAAACTCCAGATGGGATTGAATTTCAGGAATTCACCGAAGGATCCGGCACCAAATCCAAAATATCAGCATCCTTTGTGAATCTGACCCTGGTTCCCACTTTGCGTTCCAATGACGGGAATTTCCGGTTTGGAGCTGGGGGATATGCAGGTCTGAGGATTGGTGGCAGAGGAAAATTTGTCTATGACGATGCTGAGGGAGATCAACACAAACAGTTTGAAAAATCCAACATGTATGTGGAGAATCTTCGATATGGACTTCGTTCAGAAATCGGAATCGGTGATTTCACACTGTTCTTCAATTATGATCTCAATGACCTGTTCGAAGCCGGAAAAGGCCCTGAATTTCAGGCAATGAGTTTTGGAATATTACTGGATTAATCAAAAAACAACCTACATCATATGAAAACGCTTTACTCTAAACTGTCACTTGCATTGGCGCTGCTGTTAGTTTCCTCAGCTGCCTTTGCCCAAAACGTCATCGTCGACTCCAAAAAGTCCTATCCGGGAGTCAAGAAAATAGAGGTGGAAAGTGGTTGGCTTAATGTCACCTTCAAGGGCGGCTCCAGTTCGGAAGTCAATGTGGAAGCCTACCTGGAATCCAATGACGATGATCAGGACATTATTTTTGTCACCGTTGGGGATGTCTTGAAAATCACACATACCAAAAAGCAAAACAACTACAACTGGAACTCCAAAAACAAAGGGTACATCAACATTACCGGCCCAGAAACCATCGCACTTGAACTAAAAGGCAGTTCCGGAAACATTTCGGTAGAAAATGTGAAAAATGAAAATACATCACTTAGAGTTTCTTCGGGAAAACTTTCTGCAACAAACATTGCGGGAAACCTATCCATGAGGGCTAGTTCAGGCAATTTGGAGGTGAGCAATTTGGAAGGAAATCTCAATGCGGGAGTAACTTCCGGAAGTGCCAATCTCAATTCGATCAAAGGAAATGTGGATTATGAATCGACCAGCGGTTCCCTTGAGGCAAACGATATAACCGGTGAAATCAATGTTGGCCTTACCTCAGGTAATGCTAAATTGAACAATATCGGAAAATTGGGTTCCATCAGATTCACTTCTGGAAATATCCGGGCAAACAACGCGGGTTTGGGAGAAAACACCAATTTCAATGGTACCTCAGGGAATTTCAACATCCAAACTCCCTCGAATCTAAAAGAATTCAATTTCTCTCTGAAGGCTTCTTCCGGCAACCTAAAAGTGGGAGGAATCAATACCGGTAAAACGCTGGAAATCGAAAACGGAAGCGGACCTTGGGTTAGAGGTAACATTTCTTCCGGAAACATCACGATCGTGAATTAAAAAATTTGAGATTTGAGGTTGGAAGCCAATTTCAAATCTCAAATCACGAATTTCAAATCTTTAACTTATCTCAGGCCGGGAAGCTTCTCTTACGAGTTC
>DATIAI010000181.1:0-2524 GCA_035458065.1 Algoriphagus sp.
CAGGTGATTTCAAATACGGTTCGGACAAGGTCAATATCGTAGCTGACAAGATTCAGCCTAATTCCCTCGGAAACGTGGGTTGGGATGACGAAGGTGTGAAAGCTAAAGAGTGGGATTTGATCAAAAACGGCGTCTTGGTAAACTATCAGGCGATACGGGATCAGGCGAAAATCATCGATGAGAAAGAATCTCACGGGTGCTGCTTTGCCGACAACTGGTCTTCAGTTCAGTTTCAGCGAATGCCAAATGTTTCCCTGAAGCCGGGAACTGAGAAAATGAGCCCACATGACATGATCAAAAACATTGAAAAGGGAATCTACATTATCGGTAGAGGTTCTTACTCGATCGATCAGCAGCGCTACAACTTCCAGTTTGGAGGTCAGGTGTTCTATGAAATCAAAAACGGTGAAGTCGCCGGAATGCTCGAAGATGTGGCTTATCAGTCCAACACTCAGGAGTTCTGGAATTCCTGTTCACAGGTTTGTGACAAGGATGACTACCGTTTGTTTGGTTCCTTCTTCGACGGAAAAGGTCAGCCTTCCCAAGTCTCTGCGGTATCTCACGGCAGTCCAACTACCCGTTTCGACGGAGTCAATGTCATCAACACAGGTAGAAGCATTTAATCCTCAACACCATTACAATGGCTATACTAACTCAAGAAGAAGCAAAAGCGATCATAGATAAAGTTTTATCCTATGCTAAAGCCGATGAAACCGAGGTCAGCATCCGTGGAGGCCGCACCGGTAACATCCGCTATGCAAGAAATACTGTAAATACCAGTGGTGAAACCAATGAGATCAGTCTCAGTATCACTTCTGTTTTTGGAAAAAAATCAGGCTCTACCAGCATCAACGAACTGGACGATGAGTCTTTGAAAAGAGCCGTGACGAGAGCGGAAGAAATCGCTGCTTTGGCGCCTGAAAATCCGGAATACATGCCTATGCTCGGTCCACAAAATTATGGCCCATCCAGAACTTTCGCGAAAGCCACAGATGCCATCAATCCGGATTACCGCGCTCAACTGGCTGTGGACAGCATCAAACCTTGTATCGATAACAATCTGACCGCCGCTGGATATTTGGAGGATTTCTCCGGATTTTTCGCGACAGGCAATAGCAAAGGTCTTTTCGGATATAACCCAAGTACTTCAGTTGATTTCACCGTGACTGTCCGCTCGGCCGATGGCACAGGTTCCGGATATGCCGGCCGTGACTTCAACGATGCAGCTTTGCTGAAAGCCGGTGAAGTGACTAACCTTGCCGCTCAAAAAGCAATGGCATCTGTCAATGCTCAAGCCATCGAGCCAGGTAAATACACTGTCATCCTGGAGCCAATGGCTGCCAATGACCTTTTGAGACTCCTAGCTTCAGGAATGGATGCAAGAAGTGCAGATGAAGGCAGAAGTTTCCTGAGCAAAAAGGGTGGAGGAACCAAGCTTGGAGAAAAGCTATTTGACGAGCGGGTGACGATCTATTCTGATCCGGCACATCCGGAAATTCCGACTGCACCTTGGTCGGGTGAAGGATTTCCTTTGGAAAAAACCACCTGGGTGGAAAACGGAGTCGTAAAAAACATGTTTTATTCCCGCTATTGGGCAGAAAAGCAGGGAGTACCTGTTGTACCAAGACCTCAGGGATTCATTTTTGCCGGAGGCGATCAGTCTCTTGCTGATATGATCCGAAATACCGAAAGAGGAGTCCTCGTGACCCGATTCTGGTATATCCGAGCTGTTGATCCACAGACTTTGCTTTATACAGGCCTGACCCGAGATGGTACTTTCTACATCGAAAATGGTCAGATCAAATTCCCTGTGAAAAACTTCCGATTCAACGAAAGCCCGATCATCATGCTCAACAACATTGAAGCGATGGGCAAACCCGAGCGAACCGGCGGAAGCATGGTGCCTCCGATGAAAATCAGGGACTTTACCTTCACCAGTTTGTCAGACGCCGTTTAAATCTGTCAACAGTCCACAGACCACGGTCGACGGATTTCCACTTCAAAAGTGAAATCCGAAAATCATGGTCTGTGGATTTATTTATTAAAATGAATTCTCAATTGGCAGTGGTCTGTTGACCGTCGTCCGTTGACCTTTTCATTCTGAGAAAACAACCAACGCTTCCTCAATGGCTTTCTTTTTCACAAGAATCAAGTACAACTCCGGCAATTGGGATACGGATCAGCGCATGCCTTCCAATCTTCTCAATAGCCTGGTGGAGTACACGACGATTCCTGTGGATGAAAAAGAGAAAATCGTAGAACTCAGCAGCGAGGAGATTTTCAAAAGTCCCTTTTGCTACCTGAGTGGACATAAGCTGGTGGAGTTTTCTCAGGAAGAAAGAAAGAACTTCAAAACGTATGTCGAGCAGGGCGGATTTGTGTTCGTCGATGATTGCAACCATGATATTGACGGGCTTTTTGCCAAGTCATTCGAGGAAGAAATGAGTCGGACCTTCGGGTCGCATGCCCTTCAAAAAATCCCAAATGACCACTGGATTTACCGTTGCTTCTTCACTTTTGAAGA
>DATIAI010000182.1:0-7603 GCA_035458065.1 Algoriphagus sp.
CAATTTAAAAAACACACCTGTCACCAGCTTTTCATTTCACCTCGTCCGAAACCTTATCATTGTCCAACCTTCGGCAAATGGTAAGGCAGGAAATATTATAGTAGATAATGGTGTTTCAGAAATTATCTTAAATAATCGTTATTTCGATGGTCGACCCACTTCGGAGAAATTTTAAGGGGTCAATGGAAATGAAATTACCTTTATAAAGTTTAATCTCGGAGGATTCGAAAAAAAGGTAATAGCTACCGTCACTGACTTTACTGCTTTGGAGAAAATTTCCGGCATCGAATTACTGGGGGTTGTTGGAAACTTTTATCGACCATTTATTTTATTCCAATCCCAGATACCTAGTTATTTTAAACATGATATTCCATTGAAAATTGACCAATGCAATTTTCAGAGGTTAATTGATTAGTTCAATAGAAGAACCTGAAAAAATAATTACCGGTTTCAATGCCTTGGTTGTTTTGGTTATTATTCGAAATGGCTTACAATTTTTCAAAAAAAATATCTCCTTTAATTATCAACCTCGTCATCAACCTTGGATTCAAACGTCAAATTTCGGCCAAAGACAATGCCCCGGCACCTAGGACTATATCAAATTTAAAGGCTTTCAGCCCTTCTCCACCACCAAGCCGAAAGGTGAAGGAACGAGTTTGGGATTATCCTTGACCATTGACATAATATAAGGCGCATTGGGGTTAGTCTATATTGGAAAGTGAGCTTGGGATAGGTATGGATTTTCTGATTCAAATTCCATTTTGAAGGTATTTAACACTGAATTCAGAATTTCATCCCTCAACTCACTTCATTGGTAAGGAAATAATAAAAACGGCACCTTCGTCGTCTTTTTTGTCCAAACGAAGGGAACCTCCATGGCCTTGGGTGACGATATCATAGCAAAGGCTTAATCCTAATCCAGTGCCCTCAGTACCTTTTTTGGTTGTGAAAAAAGGTTCAAATATTTTCTCCCGGATTTCGTCAGAAATTCCTGGGCCATTGTCAGAAATAATCACATCTGCAAATTCCCCATTCTGCCGAGTTGTGATAGACACCAAAGGTGAATAAGAATTTTTCAATTGTAGTTTTTTGGACCAAATAGCCTCAAAGGCATTTCCAATCACATTCAGAAAAACCTGCCCTATTTCGTCTCCAACCATATTTATTTTGGGAAGGCTGGATTCCAATTGAAAATTGATTTGGGAAAAAAACTCCGGAGTATGTAATTTTTTATGGTTGTAAGCCAATTCAGAATACCTTTTCACCAAACTGTTCAAATCTAAAGGTTCGAAAACCGCCTTGCTTCCCCGTGCGTGCTGCATCATAGAATGGACAATAGAATCCGCTCTCTTTCCATGTTTCTCAATCCTCTTGGTATTCTCTTTCAGCTGATTCATTATATAATCTACTTCCTCCATATCCTCAGCTTTTATTGCCTCTTCTAGATCTTCAACAAGCTCGGAAGATATTTCCGAAAAATTATTGATGAAATTGAGAGGGTTTTTGATCTCATGAGCAATTCCAGTGGCAAGTCTTCCCAATGAGGCCATCTTCTCGGCTTGGATCAACCTGTTTTGAGTTGCTTTTAGCTCATGATAGGCTTTTTCAAGCTCCCGGATTTTTTCCAACTCCAAAGCTTTCTTTTCAACGTCTGCTTTGAGAGCACTTGCTTGGGCTTCAGCTGCCTGAGATCTAGCCTCAGCCGCCATGGCATGTAGCTCCGCTTCCCTGATTCGCGCATTGTCCCTTTCTTTTTTCACCACTTTAGCGCGCTGATATCTATCCACGAAGTAGAGCATAACAACCATTATGCCCAAGTAATTTAAAATCATCCACCACCTCAACCAGATAATGGGATTTATAAAAATGGTATACTGAAGAGAAGTTTCAGATTCGACCCCACTTTCATTGATGGCTAAAACCTCAAGGGTGTATTTCTTGGGAAACAAAAATGCAGGAAGGTTTGTATATCTCAACCTTCTCAAAGTGGATTCTTCAGACCAATCTTCGTCATAACCTAAGAGTCTTGTTTTATATTTTACCCCTGCCACGTTTGCAAAACTCAGCGCAGCATATTCAAAAGTCACTTCATTCCTTCCTTGCGATTGATAAACAATATCTGCCAAAGTCAATTGGAGTTTAGGAGGGGTTGAATTTGGTCTATCCATCGTTGGATCATATATAGTTAGTCCATTCGCTGTGCCGAAGAATACTTTGCCATCCAAACCAACCTGAACCGAACCAAAGAGCCATACCTCGTTGTCAATCAACCCATCTTGGCGACTAACTTTTTTAACTACCTGGGCGGTGTTCGGGTTTATTTCTGCCAATCCCTTGTTGGTCCCGACCCAAAGATTCCCAGTTACTAAAGAAGTTGCAAAGCTTACCGCATTATCCGCAGGAAGCCCATTTTCAGAATTGATTTTATGGACAACCTCTGCTGAATTCGGATTGAGGGCAAAAAGTCCCTCTTGTGTACCAGCCCAAAGTTTTCCGGAATGAAACAGCAGTTTTTCGATATTATTTGTGGGGGCACCATTTTCTCTGGACCAAAAAAGTTTAAAAATTGGCTCCTTTTGCCTCGTTGGAAGATATCCTTTTAAAAAATCTAAAGTGATTGGAACTGTACTTTTATATAGCCCATTTTCCAAGGTCCCAACCCACAAATACCCCTCTGAATCATAAGTGACAGATTTGAAAAGAGTTGAGGGCAGACCGGAGGATGAATCAAACTGATAAATTTTACTCTGGACTACGGCATAAATGCTTTTTAATCCTGGAAACCAAAGGCTTTCAACAAATTCCTCATCCTTCGACACAAACATTCTTAAATTTTCTGCAGCGATAAAAGGAGGGCTGTTTGGTATCGAAAATAAATAGGCTGGTTTACCGAACAAGGAAATACTTCTGATATCAATGGCTCCAGAAATAATATCTTTTCTATCGAAAGCAATCGCATTCAAACCTTCGGTAGTCGCAATCCAGATTCTTCCTTGAGCGTCCATTCCAAGACCATTTACCCAATCTCCCTTAAGTCCATCAGCCTGGTTGAAATATTGTGAATAACCGTTTTCATTGACGCAAGTTGTTCCCTCCTCAGTCCCCACCCAAAACCTACAGGGACTTAATCCCTTTTCAGTCACCAAAATAGAATTAACCCTCCCAGAGGGTAATACCGGTATTTCCCCTGAGATGGACCGATCTGAGAAGTTTTCAAATGAATTGTAATTGAAACGCAATTTGGAAATACCTCCTGACTGTGAAATCCACATATTCCCCTCCCGATCTTTCAAAACCTGAAATACATTATTGCTCAACAATCCATTTGAAGTATTGTAGGTACCAATCATCTCACCGGTTGCCTGATTAAATTTAACGACTCCGGAAGAGCCACTTGTAACCCAAATGGTATTTTCTCCAAAGGCAGTGATGAAGGAAATATTGGAAGGTTGAAGTTTGCCTAAACTAATCGGCTGGTCACTAAGGTTTTTGAAAAGTACGATCTCCCCGCTTTGCTTATGAGTCCAAAGTTGTCCCTCCTTATCTTCAAAAAGTGACAGAATGATTTCATCCTCAGTTGAGTTTTTGGGGGAATAAATTACCTCACTTTGTTTTTCAGAAAACCTAACAAGATGTCCTCCTGCAATTCCTGCCAATACTGATCCGTCCTCCATGGACAAAAGGGAGTGGATTCCCATGGTCCCGGTTCCAAAAAAATCAGATGAAACCGAATCAACTTCTATAGATCTATTTTCATCAATTTGATAGGTCAATAATCCTTTACCCAAAGTCCCAATCCATACTTTCCCTATTTGGTCTACAGTAATCTGGTTAAGATTAAGGGCGTCTCCCATTAAGGTGACGCCCTCGAACTTAGATGTAAATTTAATTTTCCTTCCCAGCTGGTATTTATGAATGGGCTCCTCTGATACAACCAGGCCGCCTGTTGAACCGACCCAAATATATCCCTTTCTATCTTCCACTACCTGCCAAACACCCAAATCCCTCAATCCATCCAGCTGGTCATAAAGTACCATATTGGAGCCATCGAATCTTATCAATCCTGATGAAAAAATACCCATCCAAATAAATCCCTCACTATCCTGAAAAGTGTTGGTAACCATAGCCGATGGTAAGGCATTGATTTCATTATTTGGAGTATAATATACAAATGGAAGTTGTTGTGCAGCAGAATCAAACCATACCAAACTAAAAAAGTATGAAATTAAAAAAACTAATCTCTTCATTAATCTGGTATAGTTTGTAATATTATCTACTGCGGCCTATTCCTCCTGTACCATTGAAGGACACCAGAAGTGTAATATCGCTGGAAATTTCAACTAATAATGTTGATGCGGTTCTGGATGATATACCTAATCTCCCGTTACCGGATGGGCATGTTTCTGCCGCAGCACAGGCTCTGGCTTCTCCATAAATCAACAAGGCCTTATTGAAATCATCATCCAAAATAAATTTTCCATCGTCCCCAACTAATGGCTCTCCGTTAACTACAATTAGAGCACCTCTTCCGCTTTGGATATTCAGCTCAGCAGTTAATAATTGCCTTAATAATTCAGATTCCTCAGATTCATTTTTGGCAGGATTTTTATTCCTGAGTATCTCAAGAGCACCATCAATTTTGTTGGTTCCAAAATGAAAAGGATTTGGCAACAACAGCCCTTCAATACTTGTCAACAAGGTCTCCAATTCTGCAACCGAAGGGTAATTTCTTCTTCCTGCTCTGTTTAATTGATCAAGCCAAAAAGAAGTAGGTTGGGTATTGAGAACAATAACCTCATTCTCAATTTCTTCAATAATTTTTCCCGATCTGATTAAATATCCAAAATCCACTCCTATTTTATCCTCAATCACATCTAATTCAAAAGAAATATTTGTTGATGCTGTGTAATTGGCATTTAGAATTTCATCCAGAGATTGAACTGAGTATTTTCCCTTTAGGACCTTTATCAAATAAGAACCATCGTCTTCAGTGGGCACCTCAGCAACTATTTCACCTAATTCATTAAACAAAGTGATAATAAACCCGCCTAATCCGGATTCGGATTCTTCTTTTTCTCCTCCACCATCCGCATCAATAAATAGATTTCCGGAAATTGTATAGACTCCACTACAAGGTCCAACAATAGTTTTGGTGTTAACTTGGCTACCTCTCGTCACAGTTGCTTCAATGATTCCCATATCAACTTTTCCTTCAAAAGTGACGGAATAATTCTGACTGCCATTAGTTGATACAGAACTGTTCCATTTGATTCCACCCACTTCAAGTTTTGAAGATTGGGTTGGAGTCCAGGACACCGGTGGACCGGCACAATCGGGAATTTCAAGAAAAAAACTGTCGAGTTGGGGAGTTACACCAGTTCCTGAAACCGAATAATTGAATGTCGTGCTAACAATTTCACTTCCCGAATAATTGAATTCCTGGCCTATAAAGGAAACTTCATAGGAATTGATAGTTTCAGTTTTATAAGGTTCCAACATGTTTTCAAAATAATCCTCAGAGGTTGAGGCCAAAATCGCAACATCAGCATCGGTTGTTTTCAACATTTCGTTGGCTGAATTGAACTGATTCGCCAGTTCACAGCTGTTTAAAATTGCCCCTAAGAATAACATTGTCGTTAGGACATAAAGAAATCTCTTCATATTCTCATAAAATTTAGTGGATGGAAAAATGTAAATGAAATTTTTTAACCCAGATTGCCGAAGGGAAGAAAAACTATACTAAAACTAATCTGTTGAGTAAATAAATTACCTCGACCACCTGATATCATTGTTTAAAGTAATTTTTAAAATACACTAATGCAATTTTAAAATTCAATTTTTTCAATATCTGTTGTATTTTTTAAATTCGGATTACTCAGAAACTTCGCCTCATCGAATTTGAAATCTGCTTCCAATGAAAGTTCAGATCAATTTTCTGGAATTTGGTTTCCTCGGAACAATCTATACCTTTAGTGATAAACCTTGGATTTAAATAAGATGCGGTTGGAGAAAACACACCAAGATCTTTTTGACAAAGCGAAAACTCCAATTTATAGTTAAAAATCAAGAGGGTAGAAACATCAAAGTCATACCTCCGAAAAGGAACTTTTTATATTTTCCGCATGACAAATTCATTTGGAGACTAAAAAACTTTGGTTTGAAAACCTTAAAAAACCTCAAGTCTACCGGAAAATTTCGCAAAGATCTTTTTTAAAAAACCTAAAACACGGTCTTATTTCCTAGTATTATAGGTCATTTTTTGCACACTTTTCGCCTCAGATTGCAAAACCCTTTCAAGGTTTCCAATAAAAGGGTGACGTGATCTTAATATTTATTTCGTAAAAACAAATTGTATATATATATACATTCCAACATGGCTTTTGTACTTGTTTAAAAATTCATCAAATCAGAAATAACAATATAAAAAATGCAAATTTTTTATATATTGAAATAGAAAAAAATGAAAATTTACTCTTCACAAAATTTCCACTTTAATCGAAATTTTCGTTTTAATTTTTAACTTAATTTCAAATATTTTTTATTTAGTTAAATTGCATATTTTTAACTTTGACAAAAAATCTGTGATATAATTTATAGTCAAATTCGAATTCAGAAAATTTTCATAAATATAATTCCTTTTGAGAAAAATCCTTCTCTTTGCCCCAAAATCAACAAAATCCCTTTGAGAAATTCTGCTGCGACAAGAAATGTTTTCAAATCCATTGCAGCAATAAAGTATTAATTCCTCGGGAAAAAACACTTTTCCCGAAAGGGATTATATGATATTCATTGGAAGAAAAAACAAGATAAAGGAGCGTTAAATTTCATTTAAAGGAATATATTCACCTACTATCTAAATCCTTCATTAATCTGGTTTAGCACTTTACTTCCCGGACATAAATCATTCTCCTTTAATTGATTGAGTGGAGCCCTAACAGTATCTAAAGTTTTGTGCAAATCCTTCCATTCAGAATTAACATAAAGCAAACCTGTCAAAATCTCTTCTTTTACTCTTGCTTTTTGCAAGGCATTGACCACTGAAATCCGGTCTTCGGGATCCCAGTTCATACCCAATTTATTCAGTTGGACTTCCGATCCATCGTGCATTTCTACCTGTGCGGTTTTCCCCGGTTCATAGCTCACCTTAATCTCATCCTTCACCGGTACAAAATCCCATGCGGAGGTTGCCTCAATGTGCTCTCTGACATAATCATAGGATTTGGTCGAACCGGGATTGTTGTTGAATGTGACACAGGGCGAAATCACATTCAAGAAAGCAAAGCCGGGATGTTTGATCGCTGCTTTTAACAAAGGAATCAGCTGTTGCTTGTCGCCACTGAAACTTTGGGCCACAAAAGAAGCTCCCAACTCAATCGCCATGCTGGCCAAGTCGATCGCCTGAAAGGGATTAACAGAGCCTGATTTACTTTTTGATCCCTCATCCGCCGTGGCAGAATCCTGTCCTTTCGTCAGCCCATAGCATCCGTTATTCATTACTACATAGACCATATTTAGATTTCTGCGAATGACGTGGACAAATTGCCCCATTCCGATAGATGCTGAATCCCCATCTCCCGACACTCCAAAATAAACCAAATCCCTG
>DATIAI010000183.1:0-7458 GCA_035458065.1 Algoriphagus sp.
AATTCAGCCTGATAGATCGGAAAACGCACTTCCTTCTTGAATTTGGTTTCGTCCAGATCTTTTGTGATAAACCATTTATCCTTGTCGTCTTTGAAGGCCTTTTGGGCGTAAATCACCGTATTGGGAAATTTTTTGAGCAGCTCTCCCCGGATCACAAATACCAGTTGCTCAGCGTCTCCTTCCTTATCACGTGCATTGTTTTTGCCCAAAAGGGCATCTTTCTTCCACTTGTGGATGGGAGCAATATCCTTGAGTGACTCGGCATCCGTTGGTGTACTATCCGGTGTCACGAATCCTGTCACATCCCAAAACTGCCGGAAATAGCTACCGCGCATATCAGTGGGATATTCTCTCCAAAGCAGCTCACGGCCCATTTCAAAGTTCAATCCGACCAAATAGGATTCAATGAATTTTTGATTGGTCCTCAAAAGTGAAAACGTATTGGGCTGGATCAGATGAAGGTTAGGCAATAGCAACTCTTTGTCACGATCCACAAGAAACTTGTAAGAAGCGGCCGGAAAGTCGGGATAAGCCATCGCAGGAAGAAAGTCCGGATCCACACTTGGCTTTTTGGTGCCAGGGCTCCAAGACACCCTTGAGTCCAGCAATTTTTTGTAGGCATTCAGGGGTTTGAAGGTCTGAAGGCTGTCCACCGCCAACTTGTTAGTGTCTATATTCGGAGGTGAGGGAGGCACATCCCGGAAGGTATATCTTACATCATAATCCGTAAAGGCGGTTTTATAGGCGGTATTGGCTGAGAAACCCGTGTCTTTGACTACGTCAATTGGCTTTATCACAGAGACAGGATTTGCTTTTATCACCGCAGAACCAAGATTAATCCGTGTTGTCGGTTTAAAAACTACCGGTCCGGGGGCAGGAGTCGCAGCCTTGGGTACGCTCACCGCTTTCACCAGATTTTTGTTGAGGAGCTTGTCCCAGGTGGAAACTTCGGGTAGCCCGCCCTTGTAGGTTTTTTGGAAGAAAATGGCCTCTTTATCCAAATTGGACTGAAGGCTCCAAACTTTTACATTCTCCAGCTTTGCCGGAGGAGTAACGACATTGATCCCGCTCAAGGAAGTAAGTCCGGTAAATTTATCGATCGATGCAGCTGTGATACCTCCGACCTTGTTGGTGTTTTGAAGCAATACCGAGAAAGAAGGAGCCACAGCCTGCTTTTGTATGGCACGGATGATTGAGGTGTTGGGTCGGATCAGTTTTTGAAACCCGGGCATTATCACTGCATCGGGAATCCTGCCCAGTTGGACTGTCTTCTTGACCGTGAGTCCTCCGGAAAGGATCTTAGAAGACACACTCCGGCTGAAAGCCAGGACATTTTCTTTTGCCTGAGGCACGACGTTTTTGGCAAAAGCTCTCTCCATTGTTTGAGCCATGAGCAAGGCCAATTGCATCTTTCGATTGGCTTCCAATACATCACTGAGCTGTTTCCAAGCCTGATCCATGAGCTTTTCCTGGTCATCCTGCACCGCTTGCACACCGAAGCCTGCAGGTACCCGGGTTCTCGGATCCCGGTTTAGATCATTGTACCAGATTTCTGAGTTGGGATCAAACACCGGAACCACTTTTTCTCCAGGTTTGCTGAGGTCCTTGCGCATCGCGTGGTACATGCCATAAAATGGCATCGTAACTATGGGGTCTTCGTCCGGGTTTTCTACCTGTCCCCGATTCAGATTGATGAGTTTCCCGATTTCTGTTTGATACTCGTTGGGAACTATTTCGGTCGAAACCGCAGTCGGCGCCATCACAGCCCCCTCTAATAAAATAGTTTTTGGATTTGGTGCAGGAATTTCTTCCGGTGAATCTGCCCGAAAATAACCTGGCTTTGAGCAATCCATCGGCCGCGATCCCACCCGCTGATCCATGACCCGGGGTTCAATTAATTTCACCAGGGATTCGAAATCAAAGTTGGCCCCGGTTCGGAAATGCCAGCGATAGTAAACCGGAAATTCAAGATCCGAGCCCATACCCCAAGCAGATTGCTGTGCAGGGATTCCGGCGGGGTTTCTTTCCAATCCCGCAAGTCTTCCCGTCTCAAAACTTGGGACCAGAAAGGCGTGGTACATAACATTTGGATCGAGCTTTCGGGGACACATCACCCGACTGTAAACCCCATCCGGATCGGTTTTTATTTCCTGGCGGAAAGCTTCCAGGTTGTTTTCGAAGACATTACCTGTTTTGGGCAGATTCGCATGCATGTGTGCCCAAAGATGAATTTCGTCGTGGGGTTGGAGGGCTGCAGCATCCAGAACTTTAATTGAACGAAGTGGTTTTTGCCTTTTTGTGTCTTCAAATTCGGTTTCTTTCAGCACAATAAGACTTACCCATGGCCTCAGTCTTCTTTGGTCATCGGTAGCAGAGGCAGGCGTATAGCGCCATGGAAAATCCTCATCATAAAATTCGATATAGGCCAAATAGTTGGGTTCAAAATTGGAAATCCCGTCTCTGGGTTCCGTCCTGACCACCATATCCGCATTGATCCCGGTAATGTCCCCGGGGCCTTGTAGCGTAAAATTAATCCTGGGCACGGAGAGGCTTCCGTTCAGCTTAATGTCCACGGGTACTTCCGCCCGCTCAACTTGTACACCCGGACCGACGCCCAGCGTATCCTTTTCAATAACATTGGCCGAAATGCCGCGTCGCGACCAGGAAAAGAAATTGTATTGCCCAAAATTCATAAAAGTCTCTTTTTAGGTTTTAAACCAACTCGTGCACCCCAACTATCTGATAATTTGACTTCATGGAGGAATTTTTCTCGGTGAATTGCCGCAAAGATTCCATTGCCCCAGCATAGCTGTCTGATCTGAAGGAAGGGTTGAGTTCTTTCAGATCGTCATTGGAAGCGATTGTGAATCCGGTGGTTTTCAAAGCCACTTTTTCCGGAGAATTCAGACTTTTGGCTGCTTCGTTTTTCCAAGAAAGCTTGCTTGAAGAAGCCCCGGCTCCCCGCACCAGATGTTTGAATCCACCCAATGGAATCTTCATAAACCGACGGGGTGGAGCAAGGTCGTCGTCATAGGTATAGTCCAGTTCGTAATCCAAAGTCACTGAATCCAACTCATCAAGGGCCAGTTTTAGCTCCCCGGTATCATTGATCGTCACCCCACTATCCAGTTTCTCAAAGGATTTGCGGGAAAGCTTCTCATCCTCGGACAGGGGTTGATAGTTTCCTACCGCAAAAAGTTCCTTGGCAGAGTCAAGGGAAGGTTTGGCGGAACCAATCGATACCTCGGTAATTTTAAAATTGGATTCATTCGCTTTCAGCGGCTTCCTGTTCCCGTACTTTTTGATATCCATGTTCAGCGGAAGACTTCGCTGGCTAAAAGTGATCGAGCCAAATGGCTGAATCAGCAAATCAACCTGTTCATCCTCTGGAATGGAGCGGAGACTTACATGAAGGTGATTGTTTTCCGGAATGATCGGCCTCCAATTGGTGGATTTCTGTATTTCTGAGGTCAGGAGCGCAAGCAAATCCTCTGTTTCCAGAGCGACATCCGGCTCAGGATCTCCCCAGGTTTCATCGAAGCTGATGGTCACCGTCACAAACAAGAGACCGAAGGAAACTTCCCCTGCGATATTCCAAGGCGTAGGTCCTGAAAGCCTTCCGATAAAGTGGATCCCGAAAAGTACACTTGAACCTTGCCGTATGGCCAAAGTAGCTTCAAGTCTTACGATAAAGCTAAACGGATCAAAGATAAAGAGGACATCCAGTGCTAGTGCACCATAGAGGTTGAAGCCCATTGGGCCCTCTGCCAAAAGTTCAACTTTTGCCCCAAACTGGACCGAGTTGGAGGTCACAGCCAGATAGCATTCCACGCTCAACCGGGGATTGTCTCCGCTCAGGAGCTGGAGACTGATCCGGTCCATATCACGGAAAGCGCCGGGCAGTGTCGGAACGGTAGGATAGTCTTTGAAGTCCGGGTGAAAACCGCCCAAACTCAGTCCAAAAGCATCACTTCCGCCCCAGGCTACTACCAAGGCTAGACTTCCTGTGAGAGGAAAGCCCACCAGCTTGGAGTCAAACAATCTGGCTTCGAAATACACAAAGCCATTTTGAAAATCGATCACCCCCAAGAAGTTAACCTGGATCTTCACCAAGGCGGTCTCTTCGGTTGGAAGAACCATCTTCACGACTCCCAGGATGATGATTTTCGGTTCGGGAAGCTCCAGAATTATCCCGATCTCTATGGAAATAAGCGTCGGTGTTCCCCATCCGATTTTGCCCATCAGACCAATGAGGAAAGTATCCTCTTTGATGGGGAAAATCTGCTTGATATCACTGATAATGCGGGTGATATTACCCACCACATCTTCGGGAAACAGGATGCTTTTCAGTGCGTTGGTTTTCAGACCGACGCGGAGCGCCTCGACTTCTGCTCTTCTGTTGATCCCCAGCAGACCTCCGACTCCTATCAGTGTAAATCCAAAGCCAAGCTGGACAGGTGAAAACTCCGCGGTAATGATGATAAGCAGGGAGAATCCTTCTGTCCCATCCGGCATCTTGGTATTGATAATACCTACAGCTTTGAGGTCAAAGAGATTTTGGAAAGAAAGCTCCAGTGCTCCAAAGTATTCTCCTTTGTCCGGATCCAAGTACAAAAATCCTCCACCCGTCACCACACCGGCATTGATTCGAATGCCGGCTCCAGTTGGCCACTTGATAGCTGGAACCAGGTCGTATCCGAAAACTCCCCCGTTTCCTTCCAGCTTTTTCGCCTGCAGGTTGAGTCCCAGCCGATTGATGGTAAGGGTAACCGGTGGACCAAATTTGATCCAAAAGTCCAGCGACACTTCCAGCTCGATGGTGCTCATATCCTCATTCACATTCACCTTGATGGTAAGTACCTCCAGACCGACGATGTCTCCCAGGTTTTTGTGGATAGGCAGGCGCATGTTTAGCGCATTGAGCAGGGTTCCAAGGATTTTGGCCAAAGGTTCGGTGTCGCCTCCTGAAGCTGCCGGGGTATCACCTCCAGAGGAAGCTCCTGCAGAAGAATCTCCCCCTGCAGGCGCATCACCGCCGGGAGCAGGAGTTGTTTTCTTGGGCTCATCAATGCCGATATTTCCGTTGCCATCGACGATGAATCCGTGTTTGAGGGAATAGCCTATTCCCAATGGAAACTTGTCATTCAGATCCGGAATCAAGCTGAATGGAAACCCAGTCAATCCGCCCTTGCCCACTTCGTAGTGGATGTTGAGAATCCCCTTGACCAAAAGGTCATCGGGCTGAACCATCACTCCCATCTTGACTGTGCCAAATGCAAACTTGATCACCGGTTTGTCCAGAAGTGCAATCTTGGTTGGATTGGGGGTGTTGTAACTATAGAATACGATAAATTTATTGGCGCTGCCAGCCTTGGCTTCGGGTGAGGTCCCTATCCTGAAAAGCCCGTCTCCGGTGACATCATATCCTACGGTGTGCTTATCTCCTTCCCCGATATTAAACGACCGGGCACTTTTGCCGAGGAGTTTGGTGACAAAAGCAACTCCACCATGATCCTTAGGGGCAAATAGCAGGGTATTAAAAAGCTTCGTTGGAACTTCACCGGCAATCCTGGCATCGACACTATATGTAAAAGTGCGGTTGGAAATCCGGTCGGCGATCGGAGTGGTGCTTGACTCTACCCCTTCGTATCCATAATTAGACCCGATGGTAAGGTTCTCTACCCCGCCTTTTCTCAAAAAGTGATCGAGTAAAAAAAGCCCACCGGCAATACCCAAAAACAGAGAGTCGGAAAGTGCATTGGCTGATTCTTCGTCTTCCAGTCCCCGTCCCAGACTTTTGAGAAAACCTCCGATATCGTCCACGATGAAATTGGAGGATCCTCCGGCGGCGGCCATCTTGGTGTCTAGTGCATTGAGCAGGCTGATAACCGAATGGACTGCGGGCATTCGACGCCTCAGGTATTCGAGGGTAAGAAGATTGAGAATTGCGGTGACGATCTCGTTTGCGGTCCGTTCTTCCTCCCCGTCACTTGCAGCAATTGCAGCTTGGACAATTCCTTCGATCGCAACTATTATCGCCGTCATGTCGGCTATAGCGCCTGCCAACTTAAAGGGCTCCACTTCATCACTGGCCTTGTTGACGTATTCTTCTAAGCCAGTGCCAATGGGAATACCAGGTGCTCCTGTAGGAGGAAGACCCAGAGATCCAAGCAGCTCATTCCTCGCCTGGTCATCCGAAAAAATATCCAGACCCGGTTTGATGATGTCGTAAAAAAGCTTGAGTATTTGCTGGAAAAAATCCTGGCTTTCTTCTTCTGCCATTTTATATCAGTTTACATGCGATCACTTTTTTGCTACTCTGTCCATTTCAATCCAACCATAAATCCTGAAGCAAATTCAGGTTGGACACCTTCAATCAGGTCGGTAATTCCGGTCTTGCCTGCTCTGCAGCGGGGGTGGCCAAAGGCACTTCATATTCCATCTTTACCCCCAAAAGCTCATGCTTTACCTTCCAACTGTCTCCGTCAGCGGTGAAGGTGATCCAGCCGACATTGCTGTTCCAGGCAATTCGTGGAGACTTGCCCTCCATGTATGCTTTTTGATGTCTGGAAACGATGTTGAAGTAGCCATCCTTCATAGACGTGGCATTGCCGATGACAAGATCCGTGGTGCCTACAGGATCATCCTCCAGTCCCTTTTTATCCTTTAATACTTTCACCTTCCATCTCCAGTCAGGGGCGGGATTAACCGTACTTCCGGGAGTCCAGCCTTCAATCGGAATAGTGGAGGTGATATGTCTCAGTCTTTGTCTGTTTCGGGGAGTTACTGCACCATTGGTAGAGATCAACTTGTTTTTCCAACCAAACTTGGAAAGTCCATCTCCGAAACTGGTCAGAATGCGCTGTACGACGGCACTTTTCAGAATGAGTACGTTGGGAAGCCATTCGTTCTTAAGGGCACTGGAAGTCAGCTGGACGATTCTGCTGGTGGGAGTTGTGGAAGTTCCTTTCCAATAGTCCATGACGGTCGTGGCTCCGTAATGGACATCTCCGGAAAGCAAGATTACTTTTTTATAGGTATCCAGTCTGGCAATCAGTCGCTCAAAACCAGGCACACTGAATCCCCATGCTTCAAAATCAAAGTTCAGGTTGCCCCCGATAATGCCCGGATTGCCATCACTTTTGCTCTTCAATGAGATAATTGCGGTGGCCGCAGGCTGCACCAATTCCTCAAAATTGGGCAGGCCCAATACAGGGCAGGGCGAAACCACAAAGACAAAGGGCGGATTGTCAGTAAGGGTATCGGGAGTCTGGGTCAGGAGAGCACTTTCTGAAACCAGTTCCGGTACGGTATTCAGACTTTCGTAATGTCGTTGGGTGCGGGTATCCAAGACGATTGCCTGTGTGGCTCCGAGCTTGACATTATAGTTCCATTTCAAAGAAGCGGGTTGGCTGCCCATCCCCAACATGTTTTCCATTTTGTCAATCACCTCTGTTC
>DATIAI010000184.1:0-6995 GCA_035458065.1 Algoriphagus sp.
TGAAGAATCGCTGCAAAAGTCCTTTGGATTCTTTTTTAGGCTTTAGAATAATGGCTGAAAGTGCAGGGCTAAGCGTCAATGCGTTGAATGCAGAGAACAAAACCGAGATGGCAATCGTGATCGCAAATTGCTGATAAAGTCGCCCGGTAATTCCACCGGCAAATGCTACCGGAACAAATACCGCTGCAAGAATCAGCGCGATCGCAACTACCGGCCCACCTACTTCTTTCATAGCCTTTTGTGTGGCTTCTTTCGGCTTCATCCCATGCTCGATATTGTGCATGACTGCTTCCACCACAACAATCGCGTCATCGACGACTAGACCTATGGCGAGGACTAGCCCCAAGAGTGAAAGCACGTTGACCGAAAATCCCAACATTGGGAAAATGATGAATGTACCGATCAAAGAAACCGGAACCGTAAGCAACGGAATCAGGGTCGCTCTCCAGTCCTGAAGGAAAAGGAATACGACAATGATTACCAGCGCAACAGCTTCAAACAATGTGTGCACGATTTCCTCAATCCCCACTGAAATTGCCCGAGTGGTATCCAATGCTATATCGTATCTCAAGTCCTCGGGAAAGTATTTCTGAAGGTCAGCGACAGTGGTCTGAATTGCTTCAGCAACTTCCAATGCATTGGATCCTGGCATTTGGTACACCACGATGGTAGAAGCAGCTTTGGTATTCAATCGGCTGGATGAGTTGTAATTGTCGAGTCCCAGTTCGATTCTGCCGATGTCCTTCAATCGGATGATGGACCCCTTTTCGTCAGATTTGACAATGATGTCTCCGAATTCTTCTTCTGTGACCAATCGCTCCTGGAGAGTTACCGTGTAAGTGTATTCGACACCTGGAGGAGATGGAGGAGCTCCGAATTTACCTCCAGGAGCAATTGCATTTTGCTTCCTGACCGCATTGGAAACGTCATTGACAGTCAGATCCAGCTTGGTCAATTGATCCGGATCGAGCCAAATTCTCATGGAATAATCAGCCCCGCCGAAGAGAATTACATCACCGACACCTTTGACCCGCTTGAGCTGATCCACAATGTTGATGTTGGCGTAATTGTTTAGGAAAGAGGCATCATAAGTTTGGTTTGGAGAAGAAAGAGAAACCAGCATCAATGGAAAAACCAGTGATTTTTTGGTCGTAACTCCAAAGTTTTTGACCTCGACGGGCATTTTGGCATTAGCCTGCGAAACCCGGTTTTGGGTCAGCATGTTGGCGTTGTCCAGATCAGTTCCTACCTCAAAAGATACTTGAAGTGTCAGGGACCCATCGGCAGCATTGATGGACTTCATGTAGAGCATTTCTTCTACACCGTTGACCTGCTGTTCGATCGGAGTAGCCACGGCTTGCTCTACGTTGACGGCATTTGCTCCTGTAAAGTTGGTAGTGACCTGAACCATCGGTGGCGTGATGTCCGGGTACTTTGATATCGGGATTCCGCCCAGGGTAATCAGACCCATAATGATCATCAAAATCGAGATCACCATGGCGACAATGGGCCTTCTTATGAAAAACTCACTCATATGGCTAGGGAGAAAATTATTGGAAAAAGATTGGGTTTAGTTGCCTTTTGGAGCCCATTCTTGCTCCACTATTTCGACTTTGGCATTTGCAGTTAGGCCGGCCGAACCTACAATGGCGACCCGGTCACCCGCTTTTAGACCGCTTTTAATGATCCAAGCATCACCGATTTTCTGTCCAGCTTCAACTGTGGTGGCTTTGAGTGTGCTGGAATCTGACACCGTAAATACCTGGTTGAGATTTTGTAACTGAAAGACGGCTCGCTGTGGAATCAACACTGCTCCCATGGCAGTATTTAATAATACCCTCGTTTTTACAAAAAGGCCGGGCCGCAATAAGCCGGTTGGATTTGGAAAAGAAGCTTCAATCGTAAGAGTACCTGTCCGTGAGTCGATTTCCCGGTTGGCAAAATCAACCTCGCCTTTTTCGGGATAAACTGAACCGTCAGCAAGGATCAATTCTACATTTTTTCTAGCACTGGCAAGTTCTTCCTGGCTCAGCTGTGCAATTCTCAAATATTCCCTTTCACTGATTTCAAATCTTACTCTGACTCCATCCACACTTGAAATGGTGGTAAGTACCGAAGTGCCTCCGACTCGGCTTACATAATCCCCCACCCGAACATTAGAAATACCTACTATTCCTTCAAAAGGTGCCAGGACTCGGGTATAGCCTAATTCAATTTTGGCATTTTCAAGAGTAGATTGAGTGGAGGCCACATGAGCTTTGGCAGCTTCATATTCTGCCACTGCATTGTCCAGATCTTTTTTGCTTAAAGCATTCATCTCAGTCAGTGGGCGCACCCTGCTAAGTTCGCTTTCAGCCCTTACCAGTTCGGTTTGGGCGCGAGTCACTTCACTCGCCTGTCGGTCAACTCTGTTTTTATATTCAATGTCATCAATGACATAAAGGAGGTCACCCTTTTTTACCACGGATCCCTCTTTAAAATTTACAGAAACCACCCAGCCTTCGACTCTGGCACGAATATCCACATCTGATTTACCATAGACTTGGGCGACAAATTCTTCGTAAAGAGGGACATCATTTTGAATGGCTTTGACCACATTGACCTGAACGGGTGGGGCTTCTGTTACCACTTCTTCCTTACATGCAGCTAGCAGAAAAAGTAGCGACAAAGAACCCAAAAACTGGGTTTTTGAATTAAATGGAAATTTCATATGATTATGATTTGAATTTTTAAAGGCCATATGGAATCTCGCAAGGCATGGAATCATTCCGTTTTTTGACGCCTTAGCCATGCTCGATTTCATAGTGAAGGGAATTAATCTGGGAAAATGTCTCGCTCACGATTTTTAAGCATTTATTAGTCATTTTGGCCCTTGGGACGGTTTTGAAGAAGGGTTTTTTAAAAATTCAATCTCTGATACCGAAGGCCTTGACCAAAAGTTGCCATTAATTCCAATAAAAAACCTGAGAAAAATCAGGTTAGCTTTTGATTATAATTTTTATTTTAAAAAAGGAGGGAAGCAGTTCGGGAGCTATAGTTTAAAAATTTGTAATTCAGTTCATTATCTTCCAAAAAGCAATTTTCAGGTAAAAAATCACCTTGGACAACCAGGTTTTACCAATTTTAATAACCGCTTTAGGAGGGTTCAATGTGAATCAGGACGTTTCCAAGATGTGAAATTTCCTTCTTTAAGGTGTCTTTTAAAGCGTGTGCGATGTCATGGCCTTCCTTGACAGTCAAATTACCTTTAACATTTGCATGAAGATCTACATGGTATTTCATGCCGGCCTTTCTGATAAAACACTTTTCAGTGCCTTCCACGCCTTTTACACTTAAGGCAATATCCCGGATCTCTTGAGTAAGTTCCTCGTAATTATCTTCGTCCATAACCTCACCCAGGGCAGGTCTGAAAATCCCATAGCAATTGTAGAGAATAAACCCGCAGGCAACTAAGGCAGCATAATCATCTGCCACCTCGTATCCTTTTCCCCCAAAAATTGCAACCGTTATACCAATGAATGCGGCGATAGAGGTAATCGCATCAGAACGGTGATGCCAGGCTTCGGCTCTTAGTGAGGAACTTTTGAGCTTTTTGCTTCGACTCATGACCACCTGATAGGTGATTTCTTTCCAAAGAATAATTCCTCCCAAGACGATCAAAGTCCAGGAAGAGGGCAATTCATGCGGCGTCTGGATATTTATTATTGCTTGCCAAGCGATCGTAAAAGCGGAAACAATCAGGAAAGCGACGACCAAAAAAGTTATCAATGGCTCTGCTTTTCCATGGCCGTAGGGATGGTTTTCATCTGCCGGTCGGGCAGCATATTTTAATCCAAGTAAGACCAAAAAAGAGGAAAATATATCGACGGTTGACTCTATTCCGTCAGCGATTAGCGCATACGAATTTCCAAAAATACCAGCCAGGAATTTTATCCCAGCCAGAACCGCATTTCCCAAAATGCTAAAAATAACGGTGCGAATGGCTAAATCTGACTTGGACATTTTTTTTGAAATTACAAATTATTAGTTGGGATTTGCAGGCTTTGTAAACCCGGGAGACTTTTTGAAAGTTCTGGGCATTGTATAATTAATTGTCAAATTTGCCCTTCCCCAAAATTCAATATTCCAAACAATGAAAAAAGTCGCTGTCGACTTACATTATTTACCTTCCTTGGAATTCTTTGCTGCAATCGCTGATGCAGAGGAGCTTTTGATATTTCCCAAGGATATATACCAACGGCAATCTTACCTCAATCGGACACGGATTCGCCTGGCCAATAAAGTGGAGGTACTCAGTGTCCCGATCGTGGGGCGTCGTCCAAAACTTCCAATGGATCAAATCAAGATCGATTACAGTCAAAACTGGCAATCCATCCATCTGCGTGGGATACAAAGCGCTTACGGCAAAGCCCCATTTTTCGAATACTATTTCCCCTACTTCAAAGAAATTTTTGAGACCCAAGAGCAAAGCCTTTGGGTTCTAAATCAAAAACTTCTGACAATCTGTCTGAAACTTCTCCGGTGGCCTGCCAGACTTTCTGTTTTTGAAGAAAAGGAAATTCAAGGGGATGTATTGGACATAAGGGGTCAGATTGGGCCCGCAAAGCCTTTTTTGGATAGAAACTTTTATGTGCCCGTTGCTTACACCCAGCTTTTTGGCTTAGACTTTGAGCCCAATCTTGGAGTCTTGGATTTGTTGTTTTGTACTGGACCTGAAGCTGGCAAGATCCTGCGCAATTCGATAAAAAAACAGTGAACAATCCTTAAAAGGATTGTGTTTTTAAAACAAATTCGGTAACATACGTACAGGTTTATTATACTATCAGAAAGGATTTAAATGGAAGCGAAATTTTCAAATAGAGTCAAAGAGGTGATCTCACTCAGCCGCGAAGAAGCACTCCGGCTGGGACATGATTACATTGGCACAGAGCACCTCTTGCTTGGGATGATTCGTGAGGGAGAAGGTGTAGCTGTTTCCATACTAAAAAAACTGGGCGTTCCTCTTGACGAGCTGCGCAATGCAATCGAGCGTGCTGTGAAAGGCACTGCAAATCACAATGTGAAAAATATGGCCAACATCCCGCTGACCCGTCAGTCGGAGAAGGTTTTGAAAATTACTTACCTGGAGGCCAAAATCTTCAAAAGCCAACTGATAGGTACCGAACATTTGCTTCTTTCTATCCTTAGAGATGAAGACAATATTGCCACACAGATCTTAAATAAGTTTGAGGTGAACTACGATTCTGTCAAGGAAATGCTTGAAATGCAATCTGATGCCGGCCCTGCTCCAAGAGCAAAAGCTGAAGCAGAAGATGGCGATGATGATGGTTCCAAACTGTTTGGTTCATCTGGAAGCGGGTCAGGAAGTCAGGCTAAGCCTGGTGCTGAAAAGTCCAGAACTCCGGTCTTGGATAATTTCGGACGCGACCTGACCAAAATGGCTGAAGATGATAAGTTGGATCCTATCATTGGCCGTGAAAAAGAAATTGAAAGGGTAGCGCAGATTCTTTCCAGAAGAAAGAAAAACAATCCTATTCTGATCGGTGAGCCCGGTGTGGGGAAAACTGCAATCGCAGAAGGTCTTGCACTGAGAATCGTTCAGAAAAAAGTTTCCAGGGTCTTGTTCAACAAGCGCGTGGTTACTCTGGACTTAGCTTCTTTGGTTGCCGGTACAAAATATAGAGGTCAGTTTGAGGAGAGAATGAAAGCCGTGATGAATGAGCTGGAAAAATCTCCGAATGTGATCCTTTTCATTGATGAATTGCACACTATCGTTGGGGCAGGCGGGGCCTCAGGTTCTTTGGATGCTTCCAACATGTTCAAACCTGCACTCGCCCGTGGAGAAATCCAGTGTATCGGTGCCACGACCTTGGACGAATACCGTCAGTACATCGAGAAAGATGGTGCTTTGGCACGTCGTTTCCAGATGGTGATGGTGGATGCCACTTCTCCTGAAGAGACCATCCAGATTCTGAACAACATCAAGGATAAATATGAGGATCACCACAATGTGATTTATACCCCTGCGGCAATAGAGGCTTGCGTGAAATTGTCTGACAGATATATTTCTGACCGGTTCCTTCCGGACAAGGCTATTGACATCCTCGATGAAGCTGGTGCAAGAGTACACATCAACAATATCCACGTGCCTGAGGATATCCTCAAGCTGGAGGCAGAAGTTGAGAACATCAAAGCTGAGAAAAACCGGGTAGTAAAATCCCAGAAATACGAAGAAGCTGCCCAATTACGGGACAAGGAGAAAAAACTTCTTGAGCAATTGGAAGCTGCGAAAAATCGATGGGAAGATGAAAGCAAGTCCAAGCGCTTTACAGTGGAGGAAGACAACGTAGCGGAAGTAATCGCTATGATGACCGGAATCCCGGCCAAGCGTATCGCCCAGAATGAAGGTGCCAAGTTGCTCAATATGAATGAGGACCTTGGTGGCAAAGTAATCGGACAAGAAGAAGCGATCAAAAAGCTGACTAAAGCAATTCAGCGAACCCGAGTAGGATTGAAAGATCCTAAGAAGCCAATCGGTTCCTTTATTTTCTTAGGACCAACAGGTGTGGGTAAGACGGAATTAGCCAAAATGTTGGCCACTTATCTCTTTGACAAGGAAGATGCCCTGATCCGAATCGATATGTCGGAATACATGGAGAAATTCTCCGTTTCCCGACTGGTAGGAGCACCTCCAGGCTATGTAGGATATGAAGAAGGTGGTCAGTTGACTGAGAAAGTCAGAAGAAAACCATACTCCGTGGTATTGCTTGACGAAATCGAAAAAGCTCACCCGGATGTATTCAATATCCTCTTACAGGTTTTGGATGATGGTATCCTGACTGACGGTTTGGGTAGAAGAGTCGATTTTCGAAATACGATCATCATCATGACTTCCAATATTGGGGTTCGTGATCTGAAAGATTTTGGAGCTGGAATCGGTTTTGCCAACAAAGCAAAGTCCGAAGGAATCGACGACATCATGAAGTCAACCATTC
>DATIAI010000185.1:0-32619 GCA_035458065.1 Algoriphagus sp.
GGATCTTCACCTCTCCCAAATCCACATTCAAGCGGTAATTCACAGTGAAATCTTCCTCAGACTTTTCAAGGAAATACTCCAACTTGGGCAGAATGCTCTCCTTTAGATAGGAGTCAAAGAATTTAGAAAAATCCTTTCCACTTCGCTCATTAAGCAGGTTTAGAATATCGGATGTAGTGATGTTTTGGTACTTGAATTTTCTCTGGATTTCTTTCAGGAAAGCAAACCAAACAGCATCATCTCCCACCATTTTCCACAGGGAATTCAGCACATGCGCTCCCTTATCATACATCCCCCAAATGTTATAGTGCACATGATTGAGACCAAACTTTCCGATAATCGGATTTGGATTGTCGCCTTTTGGCCAGATGGAATTAATGTAAATCTGGCCTGACTCATAGCCAAAATGTTCTTCTATAAAAAGTACCTCTGCATAGGTCGCAAAGGCTTCATGAATCCAGAGTTCGGCATTATCTGTGCAACTGACACTGTTTCCCCACCATTCGTGAGCAAATTCATGAAGGAGAATCTGTGAAGGAATCCAGCTCTTTTTAAAATCTTCATCTGTGAACTCGGTCCATTTTTTTTCTTCCTCCCGAAAATACTCCGTCCCTAAAGCCACTGCACTTTGGTGCTCCATAGCATGGGGAGTTTCTAGAAACTTAATACCATCCCTGGGAAATGGATACGGTCCAAAATACTTTTCGAAAGTCTCCATCACAGGAATAATAAACTCAGATTTCTGTTCTGTTATTTCCCGATGGCCTTCCAGAAAATGATACTCAACATCCAACTCCCCTTCTATCGCTGGAACCAACTTGGTGAATTGCTCATACTTCCCGATGTTCAGGATCATATTGTAGTTGTTGATCGGATAGCTGACCGTCCAGGAGGATCGGAATTTGCCGTTTCCAAGATCAAGTTCTTCGATTTTTCTTCCGTTGGATATTGCCTTCAGGTCTGAAGGAAAAGTCACACTGATCCGCGCTGAATCAGGTTCGTCGGACAAATGATCCTTGTTTGGCCACCAACCGCTGGCTCCATAACCCTGGCAAATGGCCTGAATAAACGGATTGCCCTCCTCGTCATTTATCCAGAGAAAAGAGGCATACATTGGAATCATCGGATCGTAATCCAAAGGTCTTCCACGGAAATAGACGGTCACTTCCTCTGTATTTCCCATGGAAAGCACCCTGGGAAAATCAATAAAAACGGCATCAAATTCCCTGGAAAAAGTAAGGTTTTCGCCTTGGTAAATTATGCTGTCGATGTCCATCTTGGAATAAAGATCCAACTGGATTCGCTGGGTTGGCGCTGTCACTTTAAACCGCACCAAACTGCTGCCAGCGATGAATTCCTCCTCCGGAAATACCTCCACATCCAAGTGATAAAAGCCCACATCAAAAGCCGTCCTGAGCGGAGTCAGTGCACCTTTTAGGGTGTCAAATTTTGAGAATTCATAGGGTTTGGGTTCAAAATCAGAGGACTTGAACCCATACATTTTCTCATCCATTTCGATCCCTCGGGAAAAGTCAAATGCCCTCCAAAAATCTGCCCGGTAGTTTTTTTCAAAATAGGTATTGGCTTGACCGACATCATGGGGCAAAAAGTCAAAGTCTACTCCTTTTGGCATTTGAGAATCGTATTCGGTTTTGTAATGCAGTGTTTGAATCAAGGGAACCCGATCCATTCCCCGTTTCATGCTGGTCACCACAAAATGCTTGCTTGAGTTGACTTCATCAAACTTCCATATTCCGTCTTTATACCGATACTGAATTACCTCTCTCCATTCGCCCTCGTTGTAGTGAAACTTGTACAAGTTTGTCACCACTTGGTAACCAAAATCATTCCTGAGATCCTTGAACAGCTTGGGATGGGATCGAAAGTCAATTTTCACAAATGCCAAAGTCTCCTGATCCAGGTAGATGTGACCCAGCCAGTTACCATATTTCTTACCTTTAATGGGTTTGATTTTTATTTTGTAAGTGGGCCGTCCCTCAAGCATGACAGGATCTTCCAATTCATAGGTATAGCTACTGGCAAATTCATTCATTTGCCATCTGGAAGAAAAATCCCGCGCGACGTCTCTGTTCATCAATAGATAGGTATTTAGCTCCCAGGGGGTCAACAACATAATTTTCCAATCGTCAAATTCTGAGGGTTTGGTTCGGACTTCCCGGATATGGATAGAATCGCTGACCTGATCCTGTTCCTCATCGTGCATCACATAGGGTGGCTTGATCAGGTCAATGAAAGCCTCTGTATATCTGAGATTTTTTCCATCCAGCAGCGTAAAATTTTTAAAATACCCTTGGAGATAGGAGCTGTCGGTCCCGTAATTTTGGACAATTCTTCTTCCCGCTTCCCGGATCAGTTCGGCTGGATCTTCCGGCTTTATTTCCACTCCTTCGAGTTCCAAAAACTCTTCCTCCATTTCCACCTTTACGTTGCCAAGACTTGAGGACCAAGGCATTTGGACAGTTTTGAATCCCATACAGGAAAAAATCACGGGAGTTCGTTCTTTGATGGTAGTGGGAAGTGCAAGTTCAAAGTCCCCTTTCAGACCTGCAATGGTTCCCTTGTCCAGTTCGGGAAAATAGATATGAGCAAATGGGACTTCTTCCTGGGTTTCGAGATTGACTACTTTTCCGCGGAAAATCTGCTGAGACAAGGATTCAGAAGCGATTCCTATGAACAAGAATAGGACGATGCAAAATTTTGAATAAAGTTGGTTCATTTCCACAAAAGCTAAGAAGTTGGATTCAAGCTTCAAAAAACGTGGAATTGATTTATTCGGAGGAACGCAAATCGGATTCATTCCGATCAAATCCGGATTTGAGAGTTCAATTTCAACCTAAATGGAAGCTGAAACTCCTTTTTGGCGGTTGGCAAAGACTTTTGGGGTCTCGCCTTTCAGCTTTTTGAAAGTTCTTTGAAAAGTGGCAGGAGAATTGAAACCACAGCGCGAAGCCACTCCGGCCAGGGTCAACTTACTGTTTTCCTCTTTTTGGATTTCTGCACAAAAAGCTTCTACCCTGAAGGAATTCACATAATCGTTGAAGTTCGTACCCGCCAGTTGGTTAAGTGTCAAAGAAATTGACTTGGAAGCAATTCCGGTGTGTTGCGCCAAAACGGCCAGACTGAGTTCGGGATTTAGGTATAATTTATCCACTTCCATCGCTTGGGTGATCTGACGAAGAGTTTCATCCGATTCACCGGTCTGGGAAGGAATTGACTTTCCGTTTGTTTCAGGATATCGGATAGTTTTCAGTTTGGAATAACCCACTATTGCAATCCAGTAAAGGAAAAACACCAGAAAAATCTCCACCGGATAGTAATACGACCAATTGTATGGCCATTCCATAAGGTAAGGAATCAACAAGGTTACCGTCCAAAGCGCTCCCAGCAAAACCATAAAAATCTGCAATTTTTTCACCCAAGCCCTGACCTCCTTTATCCTCTGAATGGATTTTTTGTCGGTCCCTGATTCTATTGGATAAACTGAAAAATCCCTAAGCGAAATACCCATGAATGCGAGAAATACCAGTAAACTCCAGGGTTCACTGTAGGTCAGATACACGTTCATCATCCAATCAAGGGGAGTCCTTAAGTTTACTATTTCAAATAGTGTCAAGAAAGTACCCATCCACCCGACAGTCAAATACAAAAACTGGAAAAAGAAAGGAGCGAAAAAGAGCACTTTTTTGGATTTAGAAAATTGCTTTTCCCTACCATATAAGCACAGAAAATAAAGATAGAACGCAGGTCCGATCAAAAAAATCGTCACAAAGGGGTAAAAGTCAAAGAAGGTAAAGTGCTTCTCCAGTCCCGAACTCCAGTTGAACGTTTCCAGGCCGTTGTAAACCAAGGCCAGCATCACCAATGCCAGGTAAAATGAGCCAGGATGACGCTTGGAAGTAAAAAGCAAAACTGAAAAAATCAATCCCTGCATTGCGCCGAAAAGAATCAGAATATTTATCAGGCTAAGATCAAGGTTCATAGGTGGTTACCCCATCGGAAATTGAAAAATAGAATGAACCGCAAAATAATCAAGGCTGATTAAACTGCCGCCTTGGCTGAATTGAAAAACGGGAATTCCATCAAATTTCATTTTTCGAAAAAATCAGCTGCTATCCGTAGCGGTCGAAACGAAAGTCGGTTTTTGATCCGCAAAGCAGAGCTCCGCTGAGCAATACTCTGAAGTGCCCGAAGTAGTTCCAAAGTATGAGGCCCTTTGTTGATCATAATGCATTCCGCCGCGGCAGCACGGCCGGCATCCGTGATTTCGGCACGCGAAGCAATTCCGGATTTATGAAGGTTTTCCAACACTTGAGTAGCCCAGATCACCGGTACATGTGCAGCTTCACAAAGCCAGGAAATTTCCTCCTGAATCTCCACCAAGCGCTCAAAACCGATTTCCACAGCCAAATCTCCCCTCGCGATCATCACTCCAAAATCCGGCGCAACCATCCCTTCGAGTAAAAGTCTAGGCAAATTGACCACCGCTTCGTGGGTTTCGATTTTGAGAATAATGGGTGGAATTTCCGGTTTTATTTCACTTAATGCTTTCCTCAGGTCTGCGATATCTTCAGCTTTTCTCACGAACGAAAACCCAACCGTATCGGCATAAGTACAGGCAAAAGGTAGACAAGCCCGGTCAAAATCTGTCAAGGATGGAATATTCAGAATGGAATCAGGAAAGTTTAGGCCTTTTTCGGCTTTGATAAAGGGCTTTTTGGAGGAAATCCTCTGGATTCTTACGGAAGCTTTGCCAGACTTCACTTCCTCTATTTTTCCCAAAATCAGCCCATCGTCAATAAACACGCGGTTACCAACCTTTAGCCAAGGAATGATTCCCGGTTCATTTGGGCTGATTACAATGTCTTTGGCATCAAATCCTTTGACAGAATCGCTCAACCAAATCAGGGAGTCGCGATGGACTTTCACCCTACCTTTCTTCTTTCCTTTTCCCAGCAATACTGTCCTGATCTTGGGACCTGCCAGGTCAAGATGAATTTTGCAGGGAATGCCTGATTGCTTGATAGCCATTTGGATTTTCTCGACCATTTTCAGCCAAACAGATTCATCGTCATGGGCACAATTGATCCGGGCGACTCCCATTCCTTTTTTCAACAGCTCGGCCACAAGATTCTTTTCTTCCAAAAAAGAAGGATCAAATGTGACCATTACTGAAGAAGGCCATTCGGCATGTCTTTCCCCAAAAAGGTTGATACTGCTTTTGGAGATCTTTTTGGCGCCGTAATCCATGGTGCAGGGATCTAGCTTCCCAAACTTGACACCCAAATGCTGCAAAGTCACCTGAATCTGTCGATGGGTATGACTTTCGCAGCTGGCCAGTGAAGAAAGCCCATTAGCGTGTAGCTTGTCCTGAAGCCGACGAACATCATTTTTTCGAAGGATCAGGTATTTGAGAAAATTCCCTGCCGACTTTCGGTTTTGCGGGTGGACGCGCTCCACTACTTCAGCAAATTCCTTTTCAATCCTATCCATAGATTCGTGAAGAGCTGTCAATTGTGTCTGAATTTGGATTAGGTCGCGGGACATGGCTGAGGGTAAAGATTTAGTGCAATTTCTCAATTCTTGGGTTTTACGCTTTACATGACGGAGTTGTTCCCTGGATTTATTTTTAGGACAAACACCAAATCTATCCAACTGAGCCTAAAAGAATTAAAGCCGAATTCTAAAAAAATCAAAAGAATTATAGAAATCCTTGAAGCGAAAAACAGCCATAGGCCGTCTTGGGGGAGTATTTGAAAACTTAACCAACACGTATGAGCTTTATTTCTCAAAACAAAACAAGTACCCGCAGGGGATTTCTGATGGCAACCGGGCTTATTGCCGGTTCCTTAATGTTGACCGGCTGTCTGGATAATATCGATTCTCCGGAATTGCCACCAGCAGCTTATGTTTCGATTTTTCAAGGTTCGACGGATGCTCCCGCCATGGATATCTTCGCCAACCAGAATAGAGTCAACCAAAACCCGGTACAGTACACACAGGCACTTCCTTACAGTCCATTTTACACAGGCAACCGGGATTTCCGTTTTTCAGCTTACAACTCTGCCACCTCTCTGCTCGAGAAAAAATTTGAGCTGAAGGCCGATTCCGTGTACTCTGTTTTTATTTCGGATAAAACAGAAGGTATCGATGCGATTTTGGTAAAAGACATTTGGGAAGAGCCAACCGAGGAAAAAGCCCAATTGCGATTTGTCCACCTGTCCCCAGATTCAGAAGAAGTGTATGTGCAAATCTCTGGGGTCACTACACCTTTGGTCACTGAATCTACCTTCAAGTCCGTTTCGGATTTCGAGGAGCTGAATCCCGGCAACGTCACGCTGACAGTAAAATCCAGCGAAACTGATGAAACACTGATCCAAAGCGGAACCTTGGAACTCAAAGGAAACCGGGTGTACACGCTGATCCTGAGAGGTCTGAACTCAGAAGAAACAGGAGACAAAAAACTCGACATCCAGCTGATTACCAACCTTATTAATTATTAAAAACGCCTCATTTTTTTGGTTTTCCCGGAGCTCTTGGGTGGGCTTCGGGATTTTTTTTTTTAGACCCTTTTCCAAAGTTTAAGACTTTGGAAAAGATCTTCTAACCCAGATTTTGACTTAAGATAAATTCTCGTTTAGTATCCAGCAGGTTTCTGGCTTGGCCCCAACCATCAAAGCAGTTTTGATAATTAGCTCTTTCCAGATTTGAAGTCTTCGCTTAGTTTTGATATGCATGCCAACTCGGCAACTTCCAATCTTGCACATTTTCCACGAAGCCGTGTTTAATCGGATTCAGATGAATGTATAAGAATGTCTCTTGCCAAAGGTGTAAGTCTAGGATGGATTTTCTTATGAAATTCTTAAGGAACAGACTTCCACATCTTTGATACTTTTTATTGAATGCTTGGGATTAGGAACTGAAAAAATTGGAAAACTGCCTAGATGGCAACTTTTACCTTTCCTCTGACTTCACCCCCACAAGCAAATGAAAATGGTTTGGCATCAAGCAATAGACGTAAGTATAGACTACATCTCCCAAATATTTGGCGTATTGCTTTAAGAAAAATCGATAATTCTCATCTTCTCGAAAAATATTTTCCGACACATTGGCATGATTAAAAATAGGGTAGGTTTGACCAGGTTCCTTTGGATTAAAGTTTAAAAATACCCTCTGTCTAACTTTTGCAAAGTTTATGATATTGGAAAAGTCAGCAATAACCAGTCACAAAAAAAACCACCCCAGATCGCTCTGGAGTGGCATTTGTTGGTATAGGATTCAATTTTATTTCTTCTCGATTGCTCCGAAGTTGACTTTAAATGAGGCTCCAAACATCCCAAGTTTTTCACCATATCCGGAAAATTCCTGAAGTGGATAATTGTAGAATGGCATTACTTCGTAGCTGGTCTTTTTGGATTCATACAGGCGGATATTGACTCCCAAGTTGGCTGTGGCAAGGGGGTAAAACTTCTGATTGGGCACAGACAAATCCTGGGACTGACTGACAGATTCGGACCTGAGGGTAAAGGCACTATTGGCAGCAAGGCCATCCATAACAGCTACCTGTCTGGTATAGGAGGACTGCTGCTCTGCACCTTGATTGAAAGTGATCAGGTTTGAAAATCCAGCCTGTACCGAAATTGCCCGATTTCGGGTGATCGGATAATTGAAATAAAGCGGAATATCCACTTGCACTTGGCTGATTTCGTTGGTTTCAGTCACTTTTGCAGCAAGCGCGTTAGCTCCTCCGTAGTTGTAACTCTGACTCTCACTGCTCTGATTGAGGTAATTTACGGCAAGTCCAGAACCCATCACGAGCTTTCCGGTGATTTCCATGTTCACCATTACTCCAAGACCCAAACTGGAACCACTGGTCGTCTGGTCAGAACCCTGGGAAGCTCCAAAACCCGGAGATACCCCCATTGCCAAAGTAGCAAACGACTTCTCGGACTCCAAGATCTCCACTATTTCCTCTTCACTCAGTTGAGGTTCTTTGGGAAGTGCCTCTGGGGCAACGACTTTCTCAGGTATTAACACTTTGGATTCGTTGGATTCCATTGGTTTTTCCTGAGTCGCAATCAGGGAGTTCATCACTTCCGGTTGTGGGGTGACTACATTTGGAGAAGCTTTTTCGATGAGGACTTGCTTGTCCTCCAACCTTGCAATCTGTGAGTCGGAATTTATTTTTGGATTAGTTGGATTGAAAAGATTTGAAACCTGGCTGGGGTTCTGATTTTTTGAAGCTTGCTTTTCAGCCGAACTCAAAACCTGAGACTTACTTAAATCTCCATCCCCTTCATTTGGGATTTCAGCTTCTGAAATCATTTGATCCTCAATTTCAGGAGTTTCTGTAGTAAGCTTTTCCTCAAAAGCTATCTGTTCAGTTAGCTGTGTGTTTTCATTTTCGGTTTGCTGAGAAAGCCACAATCCTCCCGCAACCAAAAGCAGTGTCAAGGCAGCAGCGATGCCTGACAACCAATAGGTTGTGTTTTTCCTGGCGATGGCAGCCCTTTTAGCTTCAAAAGCCTCCCAGGCCCCCAGTTCGTAAGGAAGAGGGTTTTCTTCCTGCTGCTTTCGCAGCGAGGCGGCCAACCATTTTGATGTTTTATCTTCCTGCATATTCTTTCATGTGTTGTTGTATCAGCTGGCGCAATTTGGATTTTGCCCGCGTCAGGTAAACTCGGGAGGAGCTTTCGGTGATTTCCAGTCGATCGGCGACCTCCCTGTGACTGTATCCTTCGACCTCATAGAGGTTGAAAACCAGTTGTTGATCCTCGGGCAGTTGCTTGAGAAGTTTGATAATGTCTTCAAAAGCCAGCTGATCCGGGGCATATACTTCATCAAATACCGGCGTTTCCCCATCCGCTTCCAGGTGATTTTGGAAGCGTTTGTCTTTCCGGTAATAATCTATTGCGGTGTTGACTGTGATCCTTCTGAGCCAGGGCTTGAGGGATGGGGCTTCGTCCATTTTTTTGAATGAATCAAAGCACTTCATAAAAGAGTCATTGGTGATCTCCAAGGCCAAATCCCTGCTTTTGGAATAGGACAGACTGATCCCCATGACATAGCCATAGAATTTTTTAAAAAAATATTCCTCATGTTTCTTTGACCGACGTTTGCAACCGTCGATCAGCTCTTGGTCAGACCAGTTCAAATCAACTTTACTCTATATTTTTAATTCTAGATTTTAAAATCACAGTTTCCGACACAATTGAAATCCCGAAAACTGCAATATTCTCTCAGATAAATGGTGAAAAGATCTTTGGGATCTTCAAGTAATGCCTTGGCCAAGTCCACTTTGATCACATCAAGTTCCATCTCAGAACCGGCGTTGCATGCAGTAAACATAGCCGTGAGATATAGCTGCATGCGACGGGGTGAGGATTCTTGCCAATTTCCATCCCAAACCAATTCATAGCTTCCTACGCAGCCTTTAGGACGTTTTATTTCCAGGGTAAGTTCATTTGCATTCCGCTTCACACTCTTGATTTCAAAGCTCACCTGGCAAAGCGATGGATCTCTGCGGTTGAAATCCATCCGCTGATATTTCACCTTATCCACTGTAAAGCGATACCCCGGTCCCATACTAAAATATTCACTTGGCAAGCGCGGGTCTGAATCCGTGTCCCCAACAGAACAGCTGCAGAGAAATACCAAAAGAAGAAATCGGAAAATAGAGGTCATTGGTGACTTTTTTCACATGACGCTAAAGATGCCAGCATTCGCTACAACAACAGTCAAAATTTTAGCAAAGGTACTCGAGTCCTTTTTTACAAGCGATAACCAATCGGTAAATTGTCAGAAGTCAAGTGCAATCCCAATTCAGGATAATCAAAAAGAAATCAATACTGCTGAGGCTCAAAAAACAGACTCGCCACCAGGAAGGCAATCACCGAAATAATAAAACCGAACATAAATACATTGTAGCTTTTGCGGAGCATCCAATACTTCTTGCTGAGAACCTTGCCAAGAAAGTAAATATCCCGGGTCATTGTGCCGTACAGGTATTCCGAATCCTCCAGCATTCTGTTCATACCCTCGGTGTAGTCTTGGAGAGACATTTGATAAAAATTACCGAAATAGAGCAAATTCCCCTCTTTTTTGGCGATATCCTCTTTGGTTACGACTCCTTTGGTCACCTTGGGCCGGGTCGCCAAAATGGCAAAAACCATTGCAATCAGACAGGTACTGATCAGCAATATCGCCGGAATGGTGTAATTGGGAAACTCTTCCAACTTTCGGATCAGAATAGTCACTACGATCGAAATAATAATCGAATTGACCGAAATCATGATATTGGCTTTGGTGTCGGCCATGGCCGACAGCTCCATGTGATTGGTGGAAGTCACCCGAAACAAAGTCTCCACTCCCCGCTCGGGTTTAGACTTTTCCTTTTTTTCTTTTTTACCCTTTTTATCTTTTTTGTCTTTTTTCTTGTCTTTTACTTCCTCTTGTTCAGTTTCCAGATTTCCAATCTTCAGTTCCAAAAATTTCAAATTGACCTTTTTCACAGGCTCGAGGAAGCGCTGACCAAAGCTGGTGTGATAGGTGTGTTTTTGGGCAAATTCCCGGGAATCTTTCAACCAGTCTTTTAGATTGATAGGATGGCTTCCGGTTTTTTCTTTTTCACATTTCAGCAAGAGGGTCTGATCGTAAAAACTTTCGGTTCCTAGGTGATACAAGTCTGCATCACAGAGAATTGACTCAAAAAGGTCAGTCGGGGATTGGGGCATTTGGGTTGCCAGAATCCCGTTTTTGATCCTGTCGATTCGGCTTTGTGGCAAGCCAAATTCACTCAAAGTGGTCTGGGCTATTTCTGCCCCACGCATTTCGTGACCTTCAGCTTTGCCGTCCCAATATCCTACATCATGCAGCCATGCCGCAAAAAACAAGTCTTCTTGATCCCGTTCAGAAAGCTTAAAATATTCACCCATCTCCCGAACTTTCTCCACCATAAAATAGGTATGGTCTATATTATGGTAGCAAACTTCTTTCTTTTGCCGATTTGCAAACATGTCCCTGATCCAGGATTCGAACTTTTCTGATAGGATATCCACTTCGATTGATTTAACTTTTACATGCAGCTAGGAAGATAATTGGTTATGATCTAAAAACGATGCGAATTCCCTTACTCCTTTTTCTTCTGATTTTTTTCAAATCTTGTGACCAAAAGCCTGAAAAAGAATCCCCTTCTTTTTCACTTCCTGAAGGGTATTCCTTAGACGATATGGAGCGGATATTATTGCCGGATGATTTGGAGGAAATATCCGGAATTGCCTGGCATGAAAATGAGCTGCTTGCTATCGAAGATGAATCGTCCATTATTTTCAGGCTGGATCCGGAAACCGGAAAAATTCTCAAGAAAAAGAAGTTTGAGAAAAATCGGGATATCGAAGACATTCTTGTAAAAAACGACACCGCTTGGGTGCTCAGAAGCAACGGTAACCTCTATCGGGTGACCGATTTCAAAGAGGAAGATAGCGAAACGGTGATTTATGATTTCCCCATCAATGAAAGCCGTGATATGGAGGCAATTGTTGCTGATATCGACGAACCTTTTGTATGGATTATTTGTAAAGTCTGCGAATGGGATGAAAGTCCGGATCGAGCTTCTATTTTTAAATTTGACTTGAGCACAATGGAATTTGATTCTACTCCAGGGAAGAAAATCGAAATAAATCAGCTCAGTGGAATGCTGTCCGAAAAGGAATTGAAAAACTTGAAAATCCAGCCTTCCGCCGCTGCTGTCCATCCTTTGACAAAGGAATATTTTCTGATTTCATCTACCGGAAAGTGGCTGATGACATTGGACAGGTCAATGAACCCAACATCAGTCCACCTGCTTGACCGCTCTCTTTTTAAACAACCCGAAGGAATAACCTTTGCCCCTGACGGCACACTTTACATTTCCAACGAAGCCGCAGATGGTAGAGCAAACCTGTTGATATTCAACTATAAACCATGAAACCTGTTGTTTTCCTGACTTTGCTTTTCCTGTCATTTTTGCCGGTGATGGGGCAGGAAGTTCCATTGAAAATGAGGATTTACCTCATCGGGGATGCAGGAGAAATGGAAAACGGGCATCATCCTGTGGTGGAAGATCTCAGGTCAAGACTTGGGGAAAATCCGGACATCCCAACTCACCTGATTTACCTCGGAGATAATATTTATCCTTTTGGGCTGCCTCCCAATGAGGCTGAAAACAGAGCTGAAGCGGAGAATATCCTTTGCGCCCAGTTGGACATCTGGGCAAATCTTCCCGGTAAAATCTGGATGGTCCCGGGCAATCACGACTGGGAAAAGGGTAAGTCCGATGGCTGGAATGCAATCCTCCGGGCAGAGAAATTTGTCCAGGAAAACTTCCCGGAAGACAAAGTTCAGTGGGTCCCTGAAAGTGCCTGCCCTGGTCCAAAAGCCATCCCACTGGATGAAAACACCCTTCTGATTGCATTAGACAGCCAATGGTGGCTGCATACCGGCGATAAACCGGGGACGGATTCGGATTGCGAGTTTAAGACCGAAGAAGAAATCATTGCAGCAATTGCCTATCTGCTTGAAGAAAATCAGGGCAAAATCGTCCTCTTCGCCATGCATCATCCCATGAGGGCTTATGGGCCTCACAATGGTGCTTATAGCTGGAAAGATCACCTCTTTCCACTCACTGCCGCCAAGAAAAATCTTTACATACCACTTCCAGTGATAGGGTCGATTTATCCGCTTTATCGCACCTGGTTTGGAGATATCCAGGACATTCCTCATCCAAAATATCAGGCTATGATCGGGGCTTTGGATAGAATATTTGAACTACACCCCAATGTAATCCAGGTTGCTGGACACGAACACGGGCTTTTTTACACCCGGGAAGGAAATTCCCATTACATTGTTTCCGGTGCAGGTGCAAAAAACACCCACATCAGAAAAAACAACCCGGCTGAATTCTCCTATTCAAACCAGGGCTATGCCTATCTGGATTTCTTTGAAAATCATCGGGTCACCTTAAGTTTTTTAGATCCCGAAAAGGACAAACCACTTTACGATTCCGAATTGGTTGCACCATTTGCTCTGGATCTGGAAGAACTGAAACTATTTGAGCGAAAAAACCCACCCAATTCCACACAGCCGATTTCTCTTCAATATCAAAAAGGTAAGCTTCATCAGGCATTCTTTGGGAAAAATTACCGGGACACTTGGGCCATTCCGGCTACTTTTCCCACACTGGATCTGACCAAGGAAAAAGGCGGGCTGACAATACTCCAACGCGGCGGCGGCATGCAGACCAAATCTCTCCGCGTCGAAAATCCAAACGGGAAGGAATTTGTCTTTCGATCGATCAACAAATACCCTGAAAACGCCATTCCCCCAATCCTAAGACAGACCATCGCCAAGGATATCGTTCAGGATCAAATCTCCGCTTCCCATCCTTACGCCTCACTTGCTGTGGCCCGATTGGCTGAGAATGTGGGAATCATCCATACCAATCCCCAAATCATCTATCTGCCGGATGATCCGCTATTGGGCATTTACCGAAATGATTTTGGGAATGCGCTTTACCTCTTCGAGGAAAGGGAAATTGCCAAGCGGGATGCTCCGGAAAATGTCAAGTTTTACAGCACAGATAAAATGCTGAAAGAACTGCATGGTGACAATGACCATGAAGTAAAACAGAAAGAAGTCCTAAAAGCACGGCTTTTCGACCTCTGGATTGCAGATTGGGACAGGCATGATGATCAGTGGAGATGGGTGGCTGAAAAAGGCAAAAACGGACTCGAATTCAGTCCCATGCCGAGGGATCGGGACCAGGCCTTCTTTGTAAATGAGGGGTTTTTCCCGAAAATCGCCAGCCGAAAATGGTCGAACCCTAAGTTCCAGGGATTTGGCTACGAACTGAAAAATGTCAATGGTTTCATGTTCAATGGGCGGTATTTCGACCGAAGCTTTATGAATGGTTTGGACCGCAAAGATTGGGAAGAAGAAATCGAAAAGTTTCTACCTAAACTGACCGATGAGACAATCAAGGGTGCTTTTCAAGACTGGCCAAAAGAAGTTGCAGATAATGATGGACCTGAAATTCAGGCAAAGCTATCAGCGAGAAAAAATTGGCTAAAGGAAAAAGCTTTGGAATACTATGATTTTCTGGCGGATGGGGTTGATGTGGTCGGCACCAATAAAGACGAGGAATTCGAAATCAAGCATTTGCCCAATGGTAATGTCGATGTGGAAGTCAGAAAAATCAACAAGGATGGAGAACTGGAACAGCGGATTTACAACAGGACTTTTTCTCCCTTGGAAACCAATGAAATCCGGCTTTATGGACTGGAAGGCGATGACCGCTTTGTCTGGGAAGGGGAAGGTAAAAACGAAATTCTAATCCGGGTGATCCCAGGAAATGGAACCAAAGAGCTGCTGGATTCGGCTGATCTGAGCGGAAAAAAACATCTCGTGTACGTTTCAAAAAAAGAGCTGGCGACCTACTCCGGTCCAAATCTCAAAATCAAAGAAGCTCCCGATCCCGACTACCTGAATTATGATAGGTTGGCATTCAAATATGACAAAGTCATGCCTCTCGCCTCAGTTGAATACAACCAGGATGACGGGGTATTTCTGGGAGCTGGTATTATGTGGGAAAAGCACGGGTTTAAACAGAAACCCTATGCAGCCATGCACATCTTGTCAGGCAATTATGCCATGAAAACAGGCGCCTTCAACCTGGAATACAAAGGGCGTGCGGTGGATTTGGTAAAAGATTGGGACTTAGTCTGGCTGGCAGATGTCAAAGCTCCAGATTATGTTTTCAACTATTTCGGAGCAGGAAATGACAGCGAGTTTGACCGGGAGGAAAATTCTATCCGATACTACCGCTCCAGATTTAGCTGGTACGAGCTGAGCACAGGACTTCAAAAACAACTGGGTGATGTGGGCCGATTTGCGATTGGTCCAAGCTATCAGGTTTACCGTTTTGATCCCGATGACAATGAAAACAAGTTTATCACCTCTCCGGAAAGTGATGTGGATCAGCAAAAGCTTGACCAGGCGAAGTTTTACGGAGGATTGACCGCTTTGCTGGAATTTGACAAACGGGACAATCAGCGGATGCCGACACGGGGATTTTACTTTCGCCAGGAAATCAAGCACTTTCAGGGGATCAACAAGTATGCAAATGACTATACCTCGGTCAATGCGGAACTGCGGCTTTTCTGGTCCTTCAAATATCTTTCTAAACTGGTCTGGGCAAACCGGCTGGGTGGAGGGAAAAACTTTGGAAGCTACGAGTACTTTCAGGGGCAGAATTTAGGTGGAATGGACAACCTGAGAGGATTCAGAAGATATCGCTACAACGGAGATGCTGTTTTCTACAACAATTTGGAATTCCGTCTTCAGCTTTTCAATCTCAACACTCCGATACTACCGGCTACTGTAGGGATGATCGGATTCCACGACATCGGCCGGGTATGGCTAGAATGGGAAGATTCCAACACCTGGCACAATTCTCTCGGTGGGGGAATCTGGATAGCACCGCTCAGTCAGCTTGTGGCGACATTTTCGGTTGGGTTCAACAAAGAGGAAACCTTACCTTTTTTCAGTTTCGGATACCAATTCTGACTTTCCGTCCTGGATTAGCCCTTTTTTCGGAATGACGGTTACCCGAATCGCTTTCATCCCATGGACACCCTGCATATCTTCCAGCTCGAGCTGTTCGATCTCTTCCTCCAAAATCTGCTTGTTCTGGAAAAAATGAATGAAATCCAAATACTCTTTGGCATCCTTAGGTTGTGAATAGACAATCGCCACCTTTCCGGGCTGCACCAGCCGTTCATTGGTCCCTTTGATCAGGGCTTTATCGATGCGTTTTTTAATGATTTCGTAGCGGATATTATAAGCTCCCTCTACGTCAAACTTGCGTTCATCCAGTCTAAAGCTAATTGTCAATGGTGCGCTGTGGGCCAATATCAATTGTGTGGTTTCGAGTCTCCTGTCCAAAGAAGGTGCTTTTTCCCTTACCAAATTCACGATTTCAATCAGGGTTTGAAGCTGCCAAAGCCTTAAATTCTTGAGGTAAATCGGGTCAAACTTTCTGTCTTTGACCAAGGATTGCCCGATGTAAATATTGTATTCGATTCCGTCCGTTTTAAACTTCTCGAAGTAATGGGGAAACATCAGTTGAATCTTGGCTTCTTCCCGGTCCAAATACTGGCCAACAGCTTGATTAATCTCTTTCAGGCTTTGTTCAAATGCCTTTCTGTGAATGTACACGATCCCCATCTGAGGATCAAGCGCCTCGAAATACTCCTCCACAGCCGGAGCTAAATCCGGGAAAGTCTGGCTCAAATGTCTGAAAGTCGGATCCAAATCCTGGTGGAAAAACTCCGTGATTCTCACTTCTTCCTCACTCAAAAGGATCAGTTGGGTTCGCTGCTCGAACTCCTCGATTTTCTCCACCATCCGGTCTAAAAGAGGTAAGTAATGAAGGGCACTGGCATCCTTCAGAATCTTTTTGGCCAAACTCAATTGAATCAAAAAGTCATCATGGATGGCATTGTTTCGTTCAAGTGTGGAATTTTTGACATCTACAGCCCCATACAAAGGAAATACGTCCTGAAAATTGATTGGGGAAATTTCAGGAGTTGTCCCCTGCTCCTCAGCCAAAGCATAATCCAGGGCGATCTCATCAAACTTCCACTCCACGACTGGATGAATTGCTGTAAAATTCTTCCGTATAAAGGATTTGATTTTGTAATCCAGCTGGGCAGCCTGTCTGGAAAATGCAAGTGAAAGCGAAGGCGCCAGCATATCCAATTGATGCAATATGATTGGGTCAAAAGCATCATTTTGGAGAGAGCATATTTCCAAAACTCCAACTAGATTTCCTTTGTGCTTGAGTGGATAAAGAATTACCTCCTTCACACCCATCTCAATTACCTTGGACATGAAGCTACTTTCGGAATTCTCCGCAGACAATTCGTTAAGAATGACAGGTTTTTGGATTGCAGTAAGAAAATTGACGATGCCTTGATAGGGAAGTTCACAATTCGCATTGCAGAGCATCTTTAGGATATAGCTGTTTGCAATTCGACTTTTGGAAAAAACCAGCTTTCCTCTGATTTGCTGAAGAGAGGCTAATCCTACTTTTAGATCCGGGTTTCCAATCAAAGATTTCACCGAATCCTCCACTACCTCGACAAATTCCTCATTGGAAATTTCATCCTGATTAAGGACTGCTTCATTCAGTTTGGCCACACTTTGGGACACGGTGATGTCCTGAGCCTCCAGCAGGACAAAACCACTGAATTCAAACAAACTCAGCGGTAAAACTTTCATCCAGTTTTCAAGATCGTAGTGATCAGGAATGGAACAGGAGCATAACTCATCCGGGTTTTGAATATTTGGCAAAGGAGCCTTGGCAGTCACTTTTACAAATTGAAGATTGATCTGAATCTGAAAATGCCTGGTAATTCCGTCGGGTTGGCGGTATTTGAATATCAGGGGATGGATTTTGTTGATTTTCATCCCATAGATCTGATCAATGATCAGGCTATAGATGTGAAGCATTTTGTTAAAATGGATCTTATTAATATCCAGATTTTCCGGGATTTTCATGGTGCCATCTTCATGGAGAAAAATCTCTTTGAATACAGGCGTAGCGTAGAGCGGATTGAAATCAAACGGGGCAGAAAGTGACAAAATCCGATTTTCTTCCTGGCCGGAAAGAGGAAAAAGCGAGCCCAATATCAAACCAAAACCCAAGAAATTTTCTGACTTTTTCAGTGCTTCAGGATCCACAGGACTTTGGTTTAAGTCTGGAAATTCCTTCATTCTGAGCGATAGATCCCGATAAAGACAAGTGTCAGCTTTGGTTGTATCAGCTAGTTTTTCCCATTGGTTGAAAAGTAGCTGAAAATCCAGGTGGGCGGAATATGGGGAATTGATCATACAAAGGGAGATAAAAAGAGATCCAGTATTGATCCTAAATACTTGAATAGAAGTGAAATAGTTCCGAAAATTTAAAATTTGAATCCGCCGGTGTTAAATCTTTGATTCCAACTGAAGTTTTCGAAATGATTTTTGGCTCAATTCGTTTATCTACGGCAATTTTCAGGAGGCTCAAAAATTCAAAAAAACCTCGATTTGGAGATTAAGTAGGAGTCAAAAAAATTAACTAATTCTGTTCCCCTGTAAAGAGAACAAACCAAGGATCTCAAGAAAAATAAAAGGCCTTACTGAAACGATTTTCAGTAAGGCCTCAAATTTTGATCAGAAAATTCCGCCTATTCTTTGGCTGTTAAATCAGGGAATTAAGAAATCAAATTTCCCTGATCGTCCCATTCGGCAATGCTTCCTCTTCCTTCTGGAGTTAGATAAACGCTGAGATATTTTTCATCCAAGGCAAGTCCGTATTGGTCCATGACATCCTGAGGGACACCATCCCATACATTTGGTTGGTTGCCGACATAGCCGATGTCTTTGAAGCCGATCTCGGTCGTGTAAAAGCCAGAAACAGTCATGTTTCTAAGCAAATTGAAGAACTTCACTCCCTGTGCCACTTCCGGAGCGGCTTTGTCCGGCCAGGCAATTTCCTCTATAATCTGCATTCTTTCCCCTTCGGAAATTTCAGCAAAGGGTTTGGAAAAACGCTCATAGGCCTGCAAGTTGATCCACATCAATCCGCCTCTGAAGGCAGTCTGATTGCCGGGCTGATCCTTAAGCATAAACTCAATATAATCTGGAACTTTCGCATCAGTTGCACTTCCCGAAACCGCGTCTTTGGGAATCACAATATCCACTAGAATACTGACCAAAGCCATTTCCTGCTCGGTCAAAAACTTGTCAGAAAGGAGCGCATTGTCCCGTTCGATTTCTTCCGGAACTCTACCGCCGGGAGTTCCCAGGATTTTTGGTGAGAGGTCGGCAATCTTTTCCTCCGGACTGCAGGCTGTCAAGATCAACCCTGTCCCCAAAGAACCCGCGAATAAAAGCTTTAGATTTTCTCTTCTGTTCATGATTCTTGTGATTAAAGGTTTTTGCTTTTCATTTCATTGATGATAAAATCGGAGGTTCTCCAGGAAAGCGCAAGAATAGTCCAGGTAGGATTCTTGTCAGCCTGAGAGACGAAAGGACCTGCATCCACCACAAACAGGTTTTTGCAATCATGTGTCTGGCAGTTTGAATTCACAACCGAAGTTGACTTGTCATCGCCCATTCGCGTAGTACCCACTTCGTGGATGATCCTTCCCGGAGCCAAAAGTCCGTATTGGGTCTCAGGTCCAGGTTTTGTTCCCAGCAGTTTTGCCCCTGAGCTCAGCAGCAATTCCTCAAAAGTATCCTGCATGTGCTTGGCCTGCTTGATTTCATTGTCTGTCCAGTTGTAGTTGAATCTCAGCACCGGAATACCATATTTATCCACTACGTTCGGGTCAATTTCGCAGTAGTTGTCGTACTGGGGCACACTTTCTCCTCTTCCTGACATACTTACTGTACTTCCGTACAGCGTCCTGATGTCTCTTTTCAAACCTTCGCCGTAGCCACCGTTAGGACTTGGTTTGCCAAACTCATCCTCCACGTGTTTTCTGATCACATCCATATTGGATCCAAAACCATAGGATGGCATGCCCAATCCCCCACCATACTCGATGTGATAGCCACGGGCAAAATCAAGTTTTTTGTTATCCAGCCACCAAGGGGAATAAATGTGATTGCTGCCTACTCCGTCTTCATTGTATCGCTTGCGGTCCATCATTTCAGGAATAATTCCCGATCTGCCTGCTCCTGTCGAATCATGAAGGTATCGACCGAGCATTCCGCTAGAATTGCCAATGCCATCCGGGTGAATGGTGGACTTGGAGTTGAACATGATACGTGCAGATTCGCAGGCGGAAGCTCCAAGCACTACGATCCTGCCTTTCAGTTTGTACTCCTGCATATCCCGCTTGTCTACATAGGAAACTCCAGTAGCCAAACCTGATGCATCGGTTGTCACCTTTCTGACCATGCAATGGGTGAACAAATCCACCTGACCGGACTTCATGGCTGGCTTCACCAGCACCGTACTTGCCGAAAAATCTGCATGGACCTGGCAGCCCCGATTACATTGCCTACAGAAAAAGCAAACGCCGCGATCCTTATTGATAGGCTTGGTGAGGATGGACAAACGGGCAGGGATGACCGGAATATTGAGCTTTTTGCCACCTTTCATCATAAACATCTCATGCAATCTCGGTTTGGGAGGTGGAAGAAAAAGCCCATCCGGCTCATTTCTCATGCCCTCTTTAGAACCAAAAACTCCGATGAGTTTATCTACTTTATCGTAATAGGGCTTGACGTCATCATAACCAATAGGCCAGTTGTCACCCAAGCCGTCTATGCTTTTTCTCTTGAAATCATCCGGTCCAAAACGAAGGGAAATTCTTCCCCAGTGGTTGGTTCTGCCACCCAGCATTCTGGATCTAAACCAATCGAATTGTGTCCCGTTTTTTCGTGTATAGGGTTCGTCCGGCATCTCCCAGCCACCGATTGCCGCATCAAAATCGCCAAAAGGTCTTAGTTGGGTGCTTGCTCCTCTACGGGGTGATTCCCAGGGAAATCTCAACTGAGTCCGGTCTTCTTCTTTAGCCGGATCCCAGTCACCGCCAGCCTCAACCACGGCCACAGTAAGCCCAGCCTCTGCCAGAATTTTTGTAGCCATCCCCCCACCTGCACCTGAGCCTACAATAATGACATCATAGGAGTCCTTACTTGGTTTTATTTGAAAACTCATGTTTTTTAAATGTTATATGGTTTTTGATTAGGTGATTATAGGATTTTATGCCAGTAAACTTATTTCGTTCTAATTCTTGGCCTGAAGAGACCGGAGACTGAAGACCGAAGAAGTGAAGCCTGCCAATTAATGAAATCCAAGTATGTTTTTTCAATGCTGGCAAAGTAGCAGATAATCCTATTCGAAAATTCCTCAGGGAGGAATCCCAAAGGAATACTTCGTATTATCTGAAATAGGCTATTTGAAACCTCTTAAACTTCCCAGCCTTTTCTGTATTTCCGTGACAAATACTTTTCAGCCTCGGGATGGTTGGGAATTTTCATCTTTTCAGCATCCCACTCCAAATCTTTTTGAGGCTCTCTAATTGCAACAGTGCCGAGGATAATCGCCTCGGTCATTGGACCGGATTGGGCAAAATGACTTTCTGTTTGCGTTTTACCCAAGCATGCATCCACAAAGTGATGATAATGATCTCTATCCTCCATTTCAGGGTAAGTGACCTGCTGAAATTTACTTTCCGGAAGTAAAACCGGCATTTTGGTATGCGGGATCAATAAAGCCCCTTCTGTCCCTACCAGCATAGCTGATTCTGCAGGATATTCGTCTCCCGAAAATAATGCTCTTACATCTTCAGGAGGATAGAATTCCCCATCAAACCACTCCACTTTGAGTTCATCTGATTCGGTCATTTCATTTCCCGGAAAAACCCAAGTGATGTGGTTGCTTTGAGGCCAGGTATCAGCTCTTCTTTCCGGAGAATTTTGCCAGGATTCCTGTACTCTGGCATGCACTGAAAGCGGTGCTTGAAGCCCCATTCCTTTCCAGACCGCATCAAAAATATGGCACCCGATATCACCGGACCAGCCGGTACCGAAATCTTGCCATGCTCTCCATTTGGAAGGATGATAAATGGTCGGATTGTAAGGGCGAAGAGGTGCGGTACCTGTCCAAAGATCCCAATCCACTCCAGCAGGGGGATCTTGGCCACCTACAGGCCGAGGTCCAGGAAATCGATAGGCTTCAGTAGCCCCGGGCCTGTTTGAGCAGAGATAAACGTTTTTAATTTTTCCGATATGACCTTCTTTGATCCATTGGACTCCAGTACGATCACCTTTTCCAGATGCATGCTGGGTGCCCAATTGGCTTACAATTCCCTTTTTTATGGCCGCTTTGGTCAATTTTCTGATTTCAGAAACGTCATGACACATAGGTTTTTGGCAATAGACATGCTTGCCCATGTTAATTGCACTGATGGCAATTGCGAAGTGGTTGTGGTCAGGTACGCTGACATTGATGGAGTCAAAGTTTTTAGACTCTTCCTTTAGCAAAATCCTCCAGTCTTTATACTGACGGGCATTGGGAACTAGTTCGGCTGCTTTTTGCAACCTTTCATCATCCACGTCGCAGATCGCAACTATTTCAACTTCAGGATGTGCAATAAATCGCTGCAAATCATGTCTGCCCATCCCCCCTACTCCGATGCAAACATGTCTCAGTTTTTGATCCGGATTCCCAGCTAATGCAGGAATGCTCAACAATAAAGGAGAAGCAATTAAAGATGCTGTAGTAGCCAGAAACTTTCTTCTGGAACTGCTATGAGAAGTATTTTCCAAATTTCAGGGTTTATTGGGTGATTGATATCGAAAATTCACTTCCCGATTGGAATGACCAACCGGGAAGTGTTTTTTAAAAATTAATTAAGCTTGATAGCCAATCCAATTAATAGCCGGGGTTTTGCGGCTGTAAGTTTGGATTATTCTGCATCTCTGGAAGAGGATACGGCATTAACAGGTGCTTAGCCTGAAGTGGCTCGTTTGAGCTTTGATTGATGTGACCTACAAAATCATCAAACCCATTGGTGAGTTCGTTATAGACTTTTCTCAAGCGAAGCATATCAAACCATGTAATCTGCTCATAGCAGAGCTCATGCCATCTCTCTCTCAATACTGCCTCTCTAAAGGTGTCCTTGGTATATTGTCCAATTGGAGGTGTGGTCAATTTAGCTCTGTCCCTGATTCTTTTCATGCTCTCATAAGCCAAATCATTGGGTCCGCTAAGTTCGTTCTGAGCCTCTGCATAGATCAACAATACCTCAGCAAACCTGATTAAAGGCACATTAAGGTTGTTGTTGCGTGTACCAGGTACTCCCTCAGCTCCCAAGGCCGTCTGATTGAAGTGCTTGAAAATATATGGAGCACCCAAATCAAACCGAGCTCCGCTTCCATTGGTAAAATAGGTCGTATAGAAAAATCCTTTTTGATCAACAACCCTCAAGTCTCCATCTTCATAAGAATTGTAAAATTCTATGGTAGGAACGGTACTTCCCGTGCCAGATGGACCTGCAAAAGTTACAGGTTTAAAGTTCGGGAACATGTTGTTCATCGGATTTCCGGCTACCACCACATTGTATTGGAGCATGAAAATATGCTCGACCCTGTTGTCCAGTTTCTCATCATGTAGATTGGCATAATCAGGAAACAAGTTCAATGAAAGCGGATTACTCTTGGAATAATTGATCACCTCTTCGGCTTTTTCTGCAGCAAGTTGATAATGCGAAGCACCTTTACTGAGCGGAAAACCAGCCATAGTCAGGTAAACTTGGGCCATAAGGGATTTCGTGGCAGCTAAAGTAGCTCGACCACTGACATCCATCCATGGGAATCCGGCCACCTCTGCAACTTTGAGATCCTCTACTATCAAGTCGTAAACCGCCTCTTTAGATGCTGGAGCAGGCTTGAAATCTTCAGAAGCAGCTGTCTGGGGCAAAGTAATTAACGGCACATCACCCCAAAGTCTCACCAGGTAGAAATAGGCCCAAGCCCTGAGGAATCTTGCTTCTCCAAGTACCTTTTTCTTTTGGTTTTCATCCATTGGAGTGATACCTGGTACTTTGTCCAAGACCAAATTGGCATTGGCGATCACTCTATAGAGGCCATTCCAATAATTGATGATGTGCTGGGTTCTCCCATCGTACACCAAACCGTACAGGTTGTTCAGATCAGAGTTTTGCGCAGTTTCTGTTGTTGAAGTCCCTGTAGGAGCTTCCAGCAATTGCCAAGTGGAAGAGAAAATCCCACCGTCCCCGCCAATAAATCTCGTGTCGGCATAGACTGCAGCAAGTGCGGCCTCGGCGTGATCAGGAATCGTGTAATAGCTTTCAGGTGTCAGGTTGGAAGGATCCTGTTCCTCAAGGAAATCTGAACAACCAACGATTCCGGTCATAAAAGCCCCTGCAAAGAGCAGGCTGAACGCTTTATAAAATCTGTTATTTTTCATTTTTAAATCTCTTTAAGTAAAACAGGATTAAAGGGTAATTTGAAGACCAAACAAGAATGTAGTTGGCTTTGGATACCCGTGCCAGATCATACCTTGAGAAAAGACATTGCTGCCATCTCCACCCCGGATAGGTGTCTGTTCAGGATCTCCGACTACATCATCCCCTACTACCAAGAAGAAATTCTGAACTGTGGTATACGCTCTTAATCTGGACAGTTTGATTCTGTTGGCTATTTCGGAAGGGAAAGTATAACCCAAAAGAAGATTTCGGCCTCTTAGGAATGAACCATCTTTTACCCAGTGCGAATCCACGTTTGTCACATACCCTGCTCTGGTATCCCGGATTTCAGCAATTGGAGAGTTTTGATTGTCCGGAGTCCAAGCAGTCAAAACTGACTTATAGCTATTTGCCAAGGCCTGACGGTCTTCACTTGGGTGAAGTGTCATGTCCAAAATATCGTTTCCGACAGAGTAGGCAAGATCAATACTCATATCCCAGTTTTTGAATTTGAAGTTGTTAATGAATGAACCCCAGAAATCAGGTGTACCATTTCCGATAATCATCCTGTCCGAATCATTGATTGCCTTGTCGCCATTCACATCCAGGTATTTGATATCTCCAGGAAGCATGGTCAAGCCGTTTCTATAACTCACAAATTCAGCTGCCTCAGCTCTTTCAGCCTCGCTCCAGGTACCTTCTCTTACCAGTCCCCAGAATGAACCAACTGGTTCGCCGACTCTGATAATATTGGTTTGGTTAGTGAAGTTGGGTCCGCCGACACCGAATATGTCAGCAGGAGTTGCGAGGGAAAGCACTTTGTTTCTGTTGGCCGAAACCATCAAATTGGTATTCCAAGTGAAGTTGTCGGTCTCTACGTTCACCGTGTTCAGGTTGAATTCAATCCCTTTATTCTCCATAGAACCCACATTGCTTCGGATCACAGAATAGCCGCTTGAGCGGGGAACAGGAGCATCCAACAGCATGTCTGTGGTCTTTCTGTAGTACACGTCAAATTCCATTGCGATTCTGTTTTGGAACAGACCCAATTCAATTCCTACGTCAAACTGTGCTGTTTTTTCCCATTTCAAATCCGGGTTTGAAAGTCTGTTGAGCCCTGTACCCCCTACGCGGGTTTCATTGTAAATCGCAGCGTAGTTTGAGCTAAGCAGGGACAAGGAAGAATATGGAGGAATCTCAGAGTTACCGGTCAATCCGTAGCTGGATCTCAATTTCAGATTGGAAATTGTAGCGCTGGAGCTCAAGAAGTTTTCTTCAGAAACCTTCCATGCTACTGCAGCTGATGGGAAGAAGGCGTACTTGTTGTTTTCACCGAATTTGGATGATCCGTCAGCTCTTCCTGTGAAAGTAAACAGGTATTTTTCATCCAGGATGTAATTCACACGGGCGAAATAGGAGCTCATCGCAAAGCTAGAAGCACTGGAACCTACAGCAGGAAGCTGGCTTCCTGCACCAAGATTATTAAAAGTAAAATAATCTGTAGAGAAGTTCTGAACACTGGCATTCATGGAGGTGAAAGCTGTTTCCTGCCAAGAAATACCCAACATCGCAGTCAAAGCATGACGGTCAGCAAACACTTTGCTGTAAGTCAGGTAATTTTCCAAAGACCAAAAAGTCTCTTTTTGCATCCCTTTGGAGGCAGTACCATTTTGGGAAATAGCCAAGGTTCTGGTTTGGGATTGGTCTCTTTCTTGGGTCATCACGTTAGCCCCGAGAACAGTCCTCATTTCCAATCCTTCGGTAAATTTGATATTGGTATAAACACTGCCAATGGTAGTCTGGGTATTCAGGATGTACTTCGTACCATACAATCGGTGCATGGAACTCATGGTACCTTCTGCGTAGGGATAATCTCTGTTGTTTGCGAAAGTACCGTCTTCATATTTTACAGGAAGGAAAGGAAAATCTTCTACAATCTGTCTTGCTACGGCATCTCCGGTATCGACCAGGTTTTCTGACTGATTGTTGTAATTCAAAGTACCTCCGATTTTCAGCCATTTTTTCACCTGATCATCGACAGTGAACCTACCTGAGTATCGCTTCATATATGAAGTTTTGATCAGACCCTGATCGTCTCTGTAACCAAGGGATAGAGAATAGGTAGTACGCTCGTTACCGCCCTGGAAGCCCAACTGATGGTTTTGTGAAAGGGAATTCTGGGTTGTTTCCTCCAACCAATCTGTATCATACAGTGGATTCTGATTTGCATCAAAGATTCTAGGATCAGTCCTTCTCAAAGTTGGGTTGAGGTATGCCCACTTGCCTGCAGCCCATCCCACGGGATCATATTTGGCCATGTTGGCCCATGCCAGATCTTCTGTAGCCAGATACTCTTTAGCATTAAGGACTTCAGGTCTGTTTGGTCCGATCACAGGGACACTCACGTCCACGTTGTAGGTCACGGTACCTTCGCCTGATTTGCCTTTTTTCGTGGTAATCAAAATTACCCCATTTGCTCCTCTTGAACCATAAATTGCGGTAGAAGAAGCATCTTTCAATACTTCCACAGAGACAATATCATTGGGGTTGATGTAATCAATCGCGTTACTTGCCTGCTGCTGATTTCCCATCGGCAACTGGACTCCATCTACTACATACAAGGGGTTATTTGAGGAATTGATCGAGCTGAAACCCCGGATCCTAACGGTGGTTCTACCTCCCGGACGGCCTGAATTGGTATTGACCTGAACGCCTGAGATTCTGCCGGAAAGTGCCTGATTCAGGGAAGGAGACGGTCTTTCTGCCAATGACTCAGCACCCACTTGGCCAACTGAACCTGTCAAATCTGATTTTTTGACGGTACCGTAACCAATTACAAGTACTTCATCCAATGAGGTGGAGTCAACCTGAAGTGAAACATTGATCACAGATTGTTGTCCAACCACCACTTTGGTCGCAGTGTATCCGATATAGGAAAAAAGCAAAGTGGCATTATCCGGAACTGTCAGGGTAAAATTACCGTCGATGTCAGTTACAGTACCCATTGTGGTCCCTTCTACTAATACGGTAGCTCCAGGAAGTGCTTCGCCATTTTCATCAGTGACTTTACCTGAAACATTTTTCTCCATGGCAGAAATTGTTACCATTTCAACACTGGAGTTTGGGTTGTCGGATTTCTTGACATTTATATTTTGGTTGACCTGCTTAAACTCCAATTGAGTTTGTTTAGAGATCGATACCAAAACATCATATAAACTTTGTTCTTCTCCACTTAAAGAAATACTGCCTAGATCCCGGATTTCTTTATTGGTATAAACAAATTTGAAATTTGTCGCTTTTTCTATTTCAGAAAAGACATTCAACAATGTGTTTTCTTCTGAATTTAACTTGACTTTTACCTCGTCTATCGCCTTGACTTGTGATAATCCATCTCTGGAATAGAGCACAGTCACGGTAAGAAACTGAATCAAAAACGCATAGGTAAAAAGCTTAGTCATTCTAATTACAACTAACAATAAACGGTTTTTCATATTCTTGCATGGTTTATTTTGGCTAATGCTTAATAGTTTAAATTAAACTTCCCGGGTTTACTTGATGAACAGTGAATCCCCCCGGTAATTTTTAAACCGAGGGTGTTGTCGCATCTTCGGTTTTCTGTTTTGGTTTTTTGTTTTTTCATAGGCATATAATTTTTGGGTTATTTAAAAGTGATTTCGACAAGATCCTGGTTGATTTTATATTCAAATCTTGCTGTGTAACTGAGACCCTTTAATACATTTTCCAGCATTTCGTCCTCATATTCTCCATAGATCAAAAGGTCTGATTTAGGTGTATTTTTAAATTTAAATTTCACTCCATACCAATTTTCAAGGACTCTGATCGCCTCCACCATTTTCACCTGTTGAAAAATTATTTTCTTATTTGTCCAGGCCAGTACTAATTCTTCATCAAATTTCTTTTTCTTAATCTCTCCTGTTTCAGGGTTGATATTTAGTGCTTCCCCTTTTTCCAGGGCCACCATACTTTCTTTGTGATCCACTGCCACTTTACCCTCCACCAATGAAACATAGGTACCTTCCCCTTGATATGAGGTTATGTTAAAAGCTGTACCCAATGCCGTGGTTTTTATACCGTTGCTAATCACTGAAAAAGGTCTAAGTGAATCTCTTGAAACTTCAAAATAGGCCTCCCCTTCCAGATAAAGGATCCTTTGATTAGCCTCAAAGTTCTTTATATACCGAATCGAACTTCCTGAGTTAAGCATCACTTTTGATCCATCCTACAGGGTCATCGTGGATTTCACGCCGGGAGGGGTTTTATGCTCTTCAAATACCAAAACAGGAAGGGTTTCTTTTGGACTCTCTGTTTTATAAATCAGACTAAATACCAGACTTAAGGAGAAAGCTATAATCAATATACCTGCTACTCTTAACCACTGTGAATACCAGAGATACCCTCTTTTCTGAAATTCATGCTTTTTTAAAATTGACCCGGAATTGATCGGAATGACCTCACATTCTACCTTTCCATAATCAACTTTGCCCAAATCACTATCAATTGAATTCCATAAATCCAAAAGTTCAGAATCCGCGATGCTATGTTCCTTGGAACTTAGATTTAGCACGATTTCTCTCGCGAGCTTTACTTTCTTAATCTGATCCGGATTTGCGGCAAGAAGTCTTTCCCAATGGATATTTGAATTTTTATTTGGGGACAATACCCAAATTCTAAATTCATGATCCAGAACAAAATCTTCTACTGAAAACCTCGATATATCCACAAGATTGTATTTATTGAAGTAAGGCCGAAGAGCATGTTTTCTATCCTCCTTTTTTCAACTTTTTTTTATTTTTGCAGATTCTTCAACAAAACCAATCAATTATTGCATCCTTCTCAATAAATCAACAGAAACATTTCACTCTTTTCGATTTCAAAAAAATAATATTTCATCAAAATTGGATTTACATCCTTTGGCAACATCAAAAAACAAAACAGGATGCCGCATCCTTTTTGATCCTTAGCCCAGTCAATTCACCTTTTAAATTGCCGTGATTCTTTATTCCTTGAAAAATTTCTGAAAAATCTGAAAAAAATAACTTGGTCTATTGACCCCACTTTTACCACTTTACTCCTTTCCAAATCAATAGATTTTCTAAGGTCTAGAAGATTAAACCGGCAAAAAGTATCCTGGATTAATTACTTAAATATTGACAAAATGAGCATAGCAATCAGGATGCTTTTTTTCATTCTACTTATGGCTTTCCATGCCAAGGTATAACTGGATTCAATAGTTATTCCCAAAATTCCTGAGATATCCTCGTAAGACAATTTCTCAAAAAACAACAATTGGATGACTTCCCGCTGCCGAATCGGAAGCTTTCCCAATGCTACATCAAGCCTTACCTGAATATATTCATTTCGTTGGAGATTTATCAATTTTTCTTCGGCTGATTCTTCCAGGAAAACTGTTTCATAAACTGAAATTTCATCACTTCGAAAGATTCTTTTCTCCTTGGAAATCTCTTTTGAAATTTTATTTGAAAGAGATTTTAAGAGATAGACCTTCACATTATCGGTTTTTCTGATCTTTTCACGGTATTTCCAAAGGTCGACAAAAAGCTCCTGGATGCAATCTTTAATAAAGCATCGGTTTGGTTTGATGGCCATTCCGTATCTAAAAAGTTCCTTCGAATACTTGGTATAAATTTTTTCCAGTCCCTCCTTTTCTCCATTCTTTAATTGGTTCCAAAGAAATCCATCGTCATAAGGGTAATCACTAAGAAAATTAGGTTTTTGGGCGGGCATGAGAAACTTTAGGAAATTAAAAACTAAAACTTATTCATAATCAAATCTTTAACTTTCTATCAATTGATTTTAACTGAATCAGTCACTTTTGATTTAAATTCTACCTGATTTCTCAGGAAGATCCTTAAACTGCTTAGGTCCAGAAAATTTGATTTCAAGTTGTCTTTTTTTGAAAAATCAATTATTAATCGAACAAACAACAACCAAATATTCTACTTTCTTGGCCAACTTATTCATTATTTTTTAGAAAAGTATCGTATGATAGGAAAAATAATATATCCTTAAACTGGTCAAAAAAACTTAAAGGAAAATTCTTCCTGAGGACTTCCTTCGCTAATTCAAGATCCAAAAAACCTGTATTTGGTTTTTAAACAGAACTGAAGCTCAGCTGAAAATCCATTTTATAGCACACTTGGCTAATAACCCGGTATTGGTTTTTGGATAACTTTAGATTTCATTTATTCCAGCTGTTTTTGGATTAATCATAGCGGTTAAATGTCGCCTAAATGGGGATTCGAGTCCTTTTGACGATAGACTTCCTGTCTGGAGAATTCCAATTTTTAGCACTGTTGAACAGGAAGCATCATCAGTTCTTCCACTCATTCCTTTATTGGCCGCTTTCAAATCCCAGAGGAATTTCAAGACTTGTCAATCCTTTAATAAATTTGATGGGCCAAATACCTCTACAAATTCCTCCTTTTTCTAATTTGAGATTATTAAAACAGCTTTAAAACCAAAAAGATCAGGCAAGAAAAACTTGAAAATCGTTTCATTATCAGTTTATTTTCCAGCCTTTCATGCTTTTATTCACCTTTTCTTTGAAGATTTTTAACATAAAAAAACCTATGAACAGCACAAAAAAGGGATTGCCACAAGATCAAGCGGAAAAATTACTCCAAACATTGAAAGCCAGGTTTGAGAAAAATATGAACCGACACAAAGGCCTGGACTGGGAAGTGGTGCAATCCAAACTGGAACTCGCCCCCGAAAAATTAAGATCTCTCAATGAAATGGAGCAGACCGGTGGTGAACCGGATGTTATTTATCCTTTCTCCAGCTTGGAGAATAGTGAAAAAGGCGAAATCATTTTTATCGATTGCTCAGCCGAAAGCCCTGCGGGACGACGAAGTGTTTGTTTCGATCGGGAAGGCCTGGAATCAAGGAAAGAAAACCGACCAGAAGACACCGCCATGGATATGGCGAAGGAAATGGGAATTGAACTCTTGTCGGAAGATCAATACCGAGAGCTGCAAAAGTTTGGGAAATTTGATCTGAAAACATCCAGTTGGGTACAAACTCCTGCAGAAATCCGGAAACTGGGTGGAGCTCTCTTCTGCGACTGTCGGTACGATCACGTTTTTGTGTACCACAACGGTGCCCAATCCTACTATGCCGCAAGGGCCTTTCGTGGTCTACTTCAGGTTTAATTCTAATTGGTTTTTTTCTCGTAGTGAAGCGCGATTACTCCACAAGTAAAAGTTTTCGATTCTATCAGTTTCAGTTTAGTCATCTCGTTTACACCTTTAAACAACGGAACACCATCGCCAAGTAATACCGGATTAACAAACAACCAATACTCGTCAATTAGACCTTGATTTAATAAAGAATGAGAAGCGGTTGGGCTTCCAAAAATCAGAATGCTTTTTCCGTCCTGATTTTTTAATTTATTGATGTTATCTGCTAGTTGGTCAGCAATAATTGTGGTATTGTCTAATCCATTTTCGTTCAATGTCTTTGATAAAACAACTTTTGAAACTTTTTTGTACCAGACCGAATGTTCCTTGTCGTGTTTTGTTGCGTTAGGTTTTTCAGCAGCTGTTGGCCAATAACTCTCCATCATTTCAAAAGTTACCCGTCCATAGAGTGCAGTGTCAGCTTTGGCCGTCATCGTAGCCACAAAGTCAAAAATCTCTTCGTTTATATTTACCCAGTTTAATTCCCCATTGGGTCCTGCCACAAAACCGTCCAGAGAAGTATGCATAAAGAATATTAAATTTCTCATTTAGAAAGTTGTTTAAATACTAATTCAGTTTGTTTATTATTTAATTCTGTTAAGTTCTTGTCTGCTCAATACCATATCGTATTGCAGCTTTAAGAATTTCAAGATTTATATCTTTTAGAGCCTTGAACTTTATGCAATAGCCTGTTACACTCGCCTTTCCAAGTTCTTTTCCAAACGTCTGAGCTAGGTAATTTTTATCTTCAATACCGAGAATGTAAACAGAAATTCCTGTAGTGTTTGCACTGATTCCAATTTGATAAAATTCTTTGGTTCTTCCTCCTGCATATTTCATGGTCTGAATTCCATATCCAATATTTGGATTAGAAACAGTTTTACCTTTATCATCTTTACCATCTAAATACCATAATTTACATTCTGGCATTATTTCCAAAATGACCTGGTGCAACTCTAATATATCCCCTCGTTTTGGTTCAGGAAGAGTTTCAATATACGCTTTGATTTGTTCTTGGATGGTCATATAAAAATACTTTTGATTAGCTCATTATATATATAGTTATACTGTAAATAACTTACTATAAATATGGCTACCCTGTTAGCATCCACGAGAGTAATACCATACATTAGGCATTCCATCATCGTCTACTATTTTTATCCAACCTTGTATCTCTTCAATAATATTTTCTTCTTCCGTTAAATCTGATCCGCAGGGATGTTCCTTGCTGATGATTACATTTACCTTCGTCCAAGGCCCTACATGTTCTTTTGTAGGTGAAATCTGGTTTATGTCACCTTTCAATGTCCGGATAATTTTTGAATAATAATTTGGTTGGTCTCTTAAATTAAGTCCTA
>DATIAI010000186.1:0-9087 GCA_035458065.1 Algoriphagus sp.
GGCCCATTGAGGAATTGTGGGTTTGGCAGATTTTGACATAGTGTTTTACTGATACAGTGTTCGGAAGAAGGTTCGGTATTCTTCCATGTTCTTGGTTTTATTTAGTGTCTGAAAGTTTTCAATCGAAATAAAGAAGGAATTGGTTTTTGCACTTTCTGGCATTCCTTCCGATTGGAACTCTTCTGAAAACTTCTTGTAATACTCTTTTGCCTTCTCCGCGTTGGCAAATGGGCTGATGATATAAATCGCATTTTCCGGACTCATATTCATATTTCCGGTGCGAAGTCGTGCATTAGGGAAGCCTGAGGCATGAAAATTTTCCAGGTCACCCAGGAGATTTTTTGCCTCATCAGATTCGGACCTGCTCAATGCAATCACAAAGATATGAGTTTGGGATTCGTTAAGCTTATAGGGTGAATCTTCTGGTACTTCTTTTCCTTGGTTTTCAGCTTCAAGATCCGCCAAGATTTGAGTTGAATCCACCGTGACACTATCCACAGGAGCTAAAGCAGCCAATTCTTCACTGCTCATCAAAGGTCGGAGCATATTTCTTGCCAAACTGACCAAGTCCTGATCTTTCGTATTTTCAATATAGGATTCCAGTCTGGACTTGAATCTTTCTCTACTTTCCAACTTCCCAGTTACCATAATATCCAGCAGGAGTAATTTCTCTGTATTTCGGGTCAAGGGAAATTCTTCGAGGGTGGACTTCACCAATTGCCTTGCTTTTGGATATTCACCGGCATAGTAGGCTTTGTAGGCTGCTTCATAGCCTTTGGAAGATTCCAATGCTGCCAGATTTCCGGATGTTGCATCTGGATTATTTACCGAAAAGGTGTATTGTGACTCGGGAAATTCTCTGTTTAACCGACCGACATATTGATCAAAATTGCCTCCGGAATCCTTTTGGCCAAGATAAAGGAGGTAATAGGCTTCAGGTTTTCTGATTGTGTTGGGGAAGTTTTGGATCAAGGTTTCCAAGTTGTTAATGCTTGGCTCGATTTCATTCAGGTCAAAGTACAGAAGCTTGCCAAGTTCAAAATAGGATTCTTCCAGCTCCATATTGAGTTGGTCAATTTGCTCGGGGGTATTGGGGATTTTTCCCAATAGGCTTTCCAAAGTCGGCAGGCTTTCAAAAATTGGGTTTTCGTCAGGAGCCAATGAGTCAGCAGCAGGCAACATCTCTTGTGGTGTTGCGGTCTGAAAAATGGCTGCTCTCCTTCTCCAGTTATCCTGTAATGGTCGACTGCCCCAAGTTCGGTTAAATTCGATAGCCCCTTGCTGCATCGCCACCCCGTTGTCGAAGTAAAAACTTGCCCCCGGATCTTTTCCACTAAAGGCTAAAAGATTGTTGAAAATATTGGAATTCTTGGGCTGTTCCTTTGCTTGAGCTTCTTTGATCAGTCTTTCCTCCTCTGCTGAAATAAATTTTTGGGCCAATGCAATTTGCTCCTCCTCGCTCATTCCCGCAATTGTGGCCAAGCTATCGTTCAGTTGGATTCGCTCCACATGAAATACGTATTGATCCAGTGTCGCTTTCTGTTCCTGGATTTGAATGGCTACCGGATCTTCTTCTTTAATAAAAGTGAGGGCGCTATCCAGGTAATATTTCGTAGCCCGAAAGTCTTTGAATTCTTCCAGGTTGATTTCTGCCAGTTTTTGATAGATATATCCCTTGAGACGAGGATTGGTTCCCGGCTCTTTTGCAGCCTGGTGAAGTAGGTCAATTGTCAAAGGTATGTCACCCTGTTTTTCCTCGAAGAGTGCCCGCTCGTACACAACCACATCTTTGAGATCCTTGTTTTTAGGATCTTTATAGAGTTCATCGTAATAGTTTCTGACCTTTTTAAGGTCTTTTGACGCATTCAGTTCGGCTACTTGCTGTGCATAAAGCGTGGCAAAAAAACTTCTTTCGTAGGGAGGATTTCCATCAAGGGATTTTCGGTAATAGTCATATGCCAAGGCATCAAGACCTTCCCGTTGGTACCGCTGAGCCAAAATGAAATTAATCCTTGACTCTTCTTTTTTGTCCGGAGCGTACTCAACTGCCCGGTCCAATGCGCCTATCACACCATTTGGGTCAATTCTTGTTTCGTAGTAATAGGCCAAAGTCCTGAAAAGGTCAAACCGGTTTTCGTCACCTATTTCTGTCTCTTTTGACAAATAGTCGATAGTGAAGTTGGCGTTTTCATATTCCCTTCTGTCTACGTACAACCTAAGAAGACTGATGAGCGCCTTGTGGCGTAAATCTTTGTCCTTGCTTTTGCTGTTGACATATTTAAAAGCATTCAGTGCGTCATCTTGTTGAGCCTGGAGATAGTCTATTTTCCCAAGAAGGTAATAGCTGTCATCTACCCATTTTGAAATTCTGTGCCAGTCAATCGCTTTGGAAGAAAGCTCCTGGGCAGAATCCAATTTCTCTTTGTTTTTTTTGACCGTCGCTGAATCTATGGGGATGAAGACCGGGAGAACTTGGGTAAAATCTTCTTTGTAGTTGGTCAAGACCTGATTTTCTACATCTTTGATTTTGGCATCAGCAAGGTAATAAGCATTGAAATGGGAAGTCAGGTTGTGAAAAGCCCTGTTGGTAAAGGTGTTTTTCTCAGAGGAACATGCTCCGATTCCAATAAATAATACAACCGCCAGACCGGATAATTTTCTCATCTCAGATTTAAACCCAATTTCAGTACCAAAATAGACTTTTTACCTCACTAAGCGAACGCTAAAAAAGCTCAAATCGTGCCAATGGATTATTTTAGCACACAGGTTCCTGAAAATTTTAGATACTTTCACTAAGTATGGAAAAGATGAATGATAAAAAGAAGGAAAGAGAAGGCGGTCCGCCAGTTTATGTCAAGTATATCGGGCTTTCCTTCCAGTTATTCGGGATCATTGGAGCGGGGACTTATTTTGGATGGTGGCTACAGCAGCGATCTGAAATGAAGTTTCCGATTTGGATTTTGGTTTTTTGTTTTTTTTCGGTCTTTGTCGCCTTTTACCAGCTTTGGGTTTCGATGAGGAGGGATAAGTGAGGGATTAGAGGCAAGAATCAAGACACGAGATTTAAGACAAAAGATTATAGATTCAATATTTGCGACTCAAGTCAGAGAAGGAAGTCATGTAACGGTTTTTCGAGGGCCAATGTGGGTTAAATTTTTGACTTTGACTCTGCAACCACAATTTAGGCAAGTCCGAAATATAACCGGGGTCAAAAAAATGGGGTAATTTTGGGCAAAAAACTGAAGATGACCCTTCCAAAAAATATTCACCTCCGCTTTCTGATTGCCACTGTAGTATTGGTGGTTTTGATTTTGATTCTCCAGTTCATCTTACCTGGGATTATTCACCCGAAGATCTGGGAAATTGTAGGGTTTATGGTGATTCTGTCTTTTTTGATCAGCTTACTCAATTCCTTTTTGCTGAAAAACTTCGCAGATAATTTTTTCCAAATCATGGTTTTGGCAATGATTCTTAGATTTATTGGCTCACTTGCATTCATTGGAATCGAAGTTTGGCCTCAAATGGAAAATATTATTCTGTTTATAGCTGATTTCTTCATAGTTTTTTTGTTCTACTTAGTTTTTGATATCTACGCCTTTCTGTCTAACTTGCGGCCGATTTCGAAGTAGCCCTCAAAAATAAGAGTTGATGACGCGTAAACTACTGGCCCTAAGTCTTTTATTATCAGCATTTTTGCTGGGTTTTTCCAGCTCCACTTTCGCAGCTGAATCAGAAGAAGATAAGACGAGTTTTATAATGCATCACGTGGTGGATTCCCATGAGTGGCACTTTGCGACTTTTGGTCATACTCACGTGACCCTTCCCCTTCCGGTTATTGTTTATTCCGGAGACAGAGGGTTGGAATTTTTCAAATCTTCCGATTTCCAAAATCACGAAACTCACAAGTTTGGGAAAGAATATGCCCACGAGGGCTATTTCATCGATGACCATGACCACCTAGGTCGAGTAGACGGGGCAAGCTTTACAGAGCTTTCAATTACCAAAAACGTGGTGATGATGTTTATCGTGATTTTCATCGTCGGATACGTTTCTCTTTCTGCTGCCTCTCATTACAAAAAGAATGGTGCAGTCGCTCCAAAAGGTGCTGCTGCCCTCATTGAGCCGATCGTGATTTTTGTCCGTGACGAGATTGCTCAAAAGTCCATCGGACCAAAATACAAGAAGTACGTTCCTTATTTGATTACTCTTTTTCTTTTCATCTGGATTGGTAACCTGCTTGGTCTGATGCCTGGTGCGGCAAACATGACCGGAAATATTGCAGTGACGATGACACTGGCGGTTTTGACCTTTATCATCACCAACGTCAGCGGAAATAAAGACTACTGGAAACACGTATTTGCAACTCCCGGAGTACCGATTCCGATGTTGTTGATTATCGTGCCGGTAGAGATCATCGGTTTGTTTACCAAGCCTTTTGCCTTGATGGTCCGACTTTTTGTGGCTATCACAGCAGGTCACATTGTAATTCTCGGCTTCATTGCGTTGGCCTTCATTTTCGAATCCTACGCTATCGGGTTGGTGAGTACGGTGATGGTGACCTTTATTAATATCATCGAATTGCTAGTGGCCACGATTCAGGCTTATGTGTTCACGCTGTTTACAGCGATGTACATAGGCGGTGCTGTGGCAGAACACGCGCATGATGATCATCATTAATTAGAAATTTCTTTGTTCAATTTATAATTCTAAAACTATGTTAATGTCTATCTTATTGACTGCTGGTTACGCTCTTATGGGAGCTGGTATCGGTGCAGGTATTGTTGCGATTGGCGCAGGCCTTGGTATCGGTCGTATCGGTGGTCAGGCAATGGAATCTATTGCCCGTCAGCCAGAAGCTGCCGGAAAGATTCAGGGAGCAATGTTGATCATTGCTGCTTTGATCGAGGTAGTTTCCCTGTTTGCGGCAGTAATCTGTTTGTTGATCGCGCTTAACATCGCGGAGATCCAATAAGCAAAAACGGAAAGGGATTGGCGCTAGGCCTTTCCCTTTTCTTTATTTTCTATTGAACAATCTGAAATAAATCACATCAATCCATGGATTTAATAACCCCAGGTTCCGGTCTTATTTTCTGGCAGCTGATAGGCTTCCTAGGTTTGCTTTTCATCCTGATCAAATTTGCTTGGAAGCCGATGCTTGCAGCACTTGAGGAGCGGGAAAGCAGCATCGAGAATGCGCTGAAAGCAGCAGAATCTGCACGTAACGAAATGGCAAATCTGAAAGCAGACAACGAAAAACTGCTTCAGGAGACTCGTTTGGAGCGCGATATTATTTTGAAAAAAGCTCAGGAAGCTTCAGTCAAAATGATCGAGGATGCCAAAAACGAAGCTTCCAAAGTTGCTGCTCAGCAGATCGCTAATGCAAAGGCTGTCATCGAAACTGAAAAAAGAGCTGCGCTTACCGAAGTGAAAAACCAGGTAGCCATCTTGACTCTGGAAGTAACAGAGAAACTGCTGAGAAAGACTTTGTCAGACGAGAAAGAGCAAAAAGCTCTTGTTGACGAATTCATTAAAGATATCAAGCTTAACTAAGCCCTCATGTCAAACCAAAGAGTAGCATTCGCTTATGCCAAATCTCTGATGGAACTTGCCATCGAAAGAGGTCAGTTGGAAGAAGTGTATCAGGATTTTCTTTTTTTGGCCAAAATGGCCCGCTCCAACAGAGAGCTGGAACTTGTGATGAAAAATCCCATCGTGAGTTCTGATAAAAAACTGAAGATACTGAACGCACTTTATAAGGAAAGAGGAGCTACAAAAGCAACTTTGGCTTTCTTTGAGATCATCTGTCGAAAAGGAAGAGAAGAAGTACTGGCTGATATCGCACGTGAATTTCAGGTTCAGTACCAGCTTCACAATTCCATTCAGGTAGCCGAAGTCACTACTACATTTCCTTTGGACGACAAACTGCGTGCGGAATTTTCGAAGATTGTCCTTGAAATCTCCGGTATGAAAGAAGTGAAATTAACTGAGAAGGTTAATCCCGATCTGATCGGTGGCTTTATTCTTCGGGTAAATGACCGTCAACTGGATGAGTCCCTGAGCAGCAAATTGAGAGAATTGCGTGTTCAGTTTTCCCAAAACCATTACGAAAGTAAAATCTAAAAAAAGCATTAATAGACGATAACATGGCAGAAGTAAGACCTGATGAAGTTTCGGCAATCCTGAGAGAACAGCTCGCGGGTGTCAGAACAGCAGCCGAACTTGAAGAAGTAGGTACAGTCCTCCAAGTAGGGGACGGTGTAGCTCGAATCTACGGACTTTCCAAAGCTCAGGCCGGTGAATTGCTGGAATTCGACAACGGAATGAAAGCGATGGTTCTGAACCTTGAAGAGGACAACGTAGGTGCCGTATTGTTTGGTGATTCCAAAGAAATCAAAGAAGGCGATACCGTAAAAAGAACCAAGAAGATTGCTGCTATCCAGGTAGGTGAAGGCATGCTCGGAAGAGTAGTCGATACCTTGGGTAACCCAATTGACGGAAAAGGTCCTATCGCCGGAGAACTTTATGAAATGCCTTTGGAGCGTAAAGCTCCTGGTGTTATTTACCGTCAGCCGGTAAACGAGCCTCTGCAGACTGGTATCAAGTCTATCGATGCCATGATTCCAATCGGACGTGGTCAGCGTGAATTGGTCATCGGTGACCGTCAGACCGGTAAAACAGCCGTTGTAATTGATGCCATCATCAACCAAAAAGAATTTTATGAAAAAGGAGAGCCTGTATTCTGTATCTACGTTGCGATCGGACAGAAAGCATCAACAGTAGCAGGTATTGTGGCTGCTTTGGAAAAAGGCGGAGCACTTCCATATACCGTAATCGTAGCCGCTCCGGCTTCTGATCCTGCTCCGATGCAGTTCTTTGCTCCATTTGCGGGTGCTGCGATTGGTGAATTTTTCCGTGACACCGGCCGTCCTGCCTTGGTTGTTTATGATGACCTTTCCAAGCAAGCTGTTGCTTACCGTGAAGTTTCCCTGCTTTTGAGAAGACCTCCGGGACGTGAAGCTTATCCTGGTGACGTATTCTACCTTCACTCAAGATTGCTTGAAAGAGCTGCAAAAATCAATAAGTCAGACAAGATCGCTCAGGAAATGAACGACCTTCCTGAATCGATCAAGCATTTGGTAAAAGGTGGTGGTTCATTGACTGCTCTTCCAATTATCGAAACCCAAGCAGGTGACGTTTCTGCGTATATCCCGACCAACGTAATTTCAATTACTGATGGTCAAATCTTTCTGGAAACCAACCTATTCAACTCCGGTATCCGTCCTGCGATCAACGTAGGTATCTCCGTATCCCGAGTGGGTGGTAATGCGCAGATCAAATCCATGAAGAAAGTAGCAGGTACTTTGAAGTTGGATCAGGCTCAGTTCCGAGAACTGGAAGCTTTCTCCAAATTCGGTTCTGACTTGGATGCTTCTACCAAGCGTACCATCGAAAGAGGTCGTCGTAACCAGGAAATCCTGAAGCAGCCACAGTATGCTCCGGTTTCTGTAGCGCATCAAGTTGCGATCATCTACGCTTCTACCAAAGGTTTGATGGACAGCGTACCTGTTGAAAAAGCAAGAGCATTTGAGAAGGAGTTTTACACTTTGCTGGACTCTACCTATCCAGAGTCATTGCAACTGATCCTCAAAGGTGACGTGGACGGTGCAGGAAAGATTCTTGCCACCGCGGCTGCTGAATTGGCACCGAAATACGCTAAATAATTGAAAATCCCCGGTGAGGTCACACTCACCGGATTTCTATAAGTACAAATCACTGATGGCTAACCTTAAGGAAGTAAAGCAAAGGATCAACTCGGTAATCTCCACACAGCAGATCACCAAGGCCATGAAAATGGTATCCGCCGCCAAGCTGAGAAGAGCTCAGGACAAGATCATACAGATGCGTCCTTTCTCTCAGAAGTTGACCACTATTCTGAACAACGTGTCTGCTGCCTCAGAAGGCAATACAGACCTTGTTTACGCCGAAAAGCGTGAGGTGAAAAAGGTGCTTCTAGTACCGATCACCTCTGACAAAGGTCTATGCGGAGCTTTCAACACCAACGTGATCAAAGCAACCAACCTGGCTATCCGCGAGCAACTTGCAGGAGCTGAGGTGACTATCATGCCGATCGGCAAGAAGTCATTTGAATATTACAAGAAGACCAAATTTGCCCTGATTGATCAGTATTCAACCTTATTTCATGACTTGTCCATCGAGAATATCCGGGTAGCCGCAAATCATGCAATGGATGCTTTCGTGGCTGGAGAATTTGATCAGGTGTTTTTGGTGTTCAACGAATTCAAAAACGTAGCCACTCAGATCATCCGTACCGAGCAGTTTTTGCCAATGGCACCTGCGGAGTCTAAGGTGGTGGGTACTGCCGAAACCGATTATATTCTGGAGCCTTCGCGTGAATTTATCATTCAAGAATTAGTGCCAAAAGCATTGAGAGTACAGTTTTACAAGGCAATCTTGGAGAGCAATGCTTCCGAGCACGGAGCCCGAATGACAGCCATGGATAAGGCAACCGAAAATGCAGGTGACTTGCTGAAAGAATTGAAACTGATGTATAACAGAACCCGTCAGGCAGCCATCACCAACGAAATCCTCGAGATCGTTGCCGGTGCCAATGCCCTTGGCGGAAAGTAACTACAATAGATCCCAAAGTAGAACCACAGCTCGTAATGGGTTGTGGTTTTTATTTTTAGTCAGGTTTTCAATAAGGGTATTTACTTTTTCAATCCAGAGAGTGATATAGTACTATGGATTATTAAGTGCCCTGAATCCACTTTTCAAAAAACCAAGCTCAATTCACCTTTAGTATTTTACTTACGGTGAATTGAGATTGTTCAAAAAATCTGCCAGCTCAACAAATTCTGCTTCATTCATCCCTTCCATACAACTTTGAATCCCAAGTGCCGTTAGGCTAAGAGTGATCAACTCCTCAATTATCAAACTTGGGAAAATCGACCCGAGGATAAGTTGATTTATTCCATGGGAGCTCAGATTGCTCTCAATTGGAAAATAAGATCAAAGGGCTTACTACACCGCCCTCTCTTCCCTGATTTTAAATCACCCTTTGTAATT
>DATIAI010000187.1:0-2694 GCA_035458065.1 Algoriphagus sp.
TCCACGTGCTACTTATTGGTCCAACAGCGATCATTGGCAATGGGCAACTGTCCCAAACCCGCGGGAAAAAGCTTCCTTCCTAATTGAAAATATTCTTCCGATGCAGGAATTGGGACAATTGCAGTTTTTGGATCTGGGTCAAAAAACCCTTTTTCCCGGTTTTGACTTCATTACTGTGGATGGTCATACGGATAAGCAGATGCTTCCCAAGATTCAATACAAAGGCAAAACGGTCGTCTTCATGGCGGATTTGCTTCCTTCTGTCGGTCATATTCCATTGCCTTATGTCATGGGATATGATACCCGACCATTGATAACGATGGGGGAAAAGCAGGCATTTCTGGAAGAAGCTGCGAGAGAAGGTTATGTTTTATTTCTTGAGCATGATCCTCAAAACGAATGCTGTACCGTAAAAATGACCGATAGGGGAGTTCGCTTGGATCAAACCTTCAGACTGGATGAAATCTAAACTGAAAATCGGGGTTGCCCTATCCGGAGGAGGAGTTCGGGGAATTTCCCATTTGGGAGTATTAAAAGCCCTGAATGAAGTCGGAATTATTCCCACCAAAATCAGCGGTACTTCAGCAGGCGCGATCGCAGGAGCTATGTATTGCCAAGGATATCAACCTGAAGAAATTCTGAAAATCATCGTAGATACCAATTTCTTCAGGTTTATGAGACCTGCCATTTCTTTGGTTGGAATTCTTAAAATGGGAATTGTGGGTGAACTTTTCAAAATTTACTTCCCACACAATGATTTTTCGCAGCTTAAAACCCCATTGGCAGTTGCCGCAACGGATATTAGTAAGGGCAAAGTGATTTATTTTGATGAAGGAGAATTAATCGCCCCACTGATGGCTTCAAGCTGTATTCCTGGGATGTTTGAGCCTATCAAGATCGGAGACAAGCAATTGGTTGATGGAGGGGTGCTGAATAATTTGCCTGTTGAGCCTTTGGATGGAATCTGTGATTTTGTGATCGGTGTCAACTGTAATCAACTTCCGGAGGAAAGCAACATCAGAAACATGAAAAAACTGATCGAGCGGGCAGTGATTATGTCAATGAATTACAATGTGTACAGCCGAAAAGCCAAATGTGATTACTTTATTGAGGCACCGGGATTGGGGAAGTTTGGAGTTTTTGACATCAAAAAGGCTCCCGAATTGTTCCAAGTCGGATATGACCACACCATGAAAGTAATTGAAGAAAACCCCGCTATTTTAGAACTTGCAAACCCCAGCGAAAAACATTTAAGTGTATGATGAAGCTCCTATCCCGATTCGTTTTTTGGATTTCCGGTTGGACACTCAATAATCAATGGCCGACAGGCTTGAAAAAGGCAGTTTTGATTGCTATTCCCCACACTTCTAACTGGGATATTCTATACGCAAGAGCTGCGTTTTTTCTGATGGATATTCCAGTTCGCTTTACTATTAAAAAAGAGGTGATGGTCGGGCCATTGGGCTGGCTACTCAGTGGATTGGGAGCGATTGCTATCGATAGAAAAAAGGCTGCGGGAAGAAAAAAACAGACCTATACCGAGGCTATGATAAACATGCTTAACGAGCGCGAAGAACTCGTCATCATGGTGACACCAGAGGGTACGCGGCAGGCTGTAAAAAAATGGAAATCAGGATTTTATCATATTGCTCTTGAAGCAAACGTACCGATTGTCGTTGGGTATTTAGATTACAAGAAAAAGGAAGCAGGAATCGGTCCCTGCATCCACCCAAATGGTGATTTAGAGGGTCAAATAGAAGAATTGAAAGCTTTCGGGCGGACGGTTACCGGCAGACATCCTGAGAAAGGAATTATTTGATTTTCGGTTTAAGAATTTGGAAGTACGATGTGGCTAGAAGAGTCAAAGTTTTAGCAAGGTCTTTAATCAAATTTCATTTTGATTAAAGACCTTGATTTGAATTGATTCATTCTTTTTTGAAATCCATGCTCAGCGAATTGATGCAATAGCGGATTCCTCCCTGATCTTTAGGCCCGTCTGGAAACCGGTGTCCTAGGTGACCGCCACATTTGCCGCAGAGGATTTCTTCCCGGACCATAAAGTGGCTGTAATCCATATTCACATCAATTGCTTCAGGCCTAACAGGCTCGGTAAAACTCGGCCAGCCACAGCCACTGTCATATTTTTTTGAGGAGTGGAAAATCTCGTTTCCACATGCTTTGCATTCGTAGATCCCCGTGTCTTTATTCAGATAATATTGTCCTGTAAATGGACGCTCGGTACCTTTTTCTCTCAACACATGAAAGGACTGAGGATCAAGGATTTCTTCCCATTCCGCATCAGGCTTTTGGATTTCGTAGTTTTTTATTTCTTTCTTCTTCATGCCGATTTTTTTTTTTTGAAAACCCATTTCCAGATATTAAAGTTTGGTTTCGGACTTTCTTCGAAACATTCAAGGATTTAAGGCTTTTTTAATCCCCTTCAATTGCCCTTAAGATTACCTTGCAAGCTTCTCTGATTTCTTTTTCAGTAATCACCAAAGGTGGTGCGATCCGCATCGAATCATCGCAAAACAAAAACCAATCGGTAATCACACCCAGATCAATTGCGCGATCAATGATGGGTTTGAGCACTTCAAAGGACTCAAATTCCACCGCCATCATCAATCCTTTATTCCGGATGCCTTTGATCATTGGATGAATGAGCAGACTTTTGAAAAGTTCAGCTTTTGCTTC